>CAZDHQ010000007.1:0-19904 GCA_964505135.1 uncultured Ferruginibacter sp. | reverse complement strand
GCTTCTCTTCCCTGCAGGTTATACACGGTTCCGTTTTTATCAGTGATTTCGAAGTCGCCCTCTATTTTTAGAGAGCCATTGGATAGTACAGTAATCTTTGTTGATGGCATAGTTTGATTTTGTGGAACGCAATTTAAAACAACCCGGCGACTCTTCCGGCTAATAATTTTAACGCCTTTTGTCATCCCTCTGCCATTTTTAACAACCGTTTAAGTAAATCGGAGATTTTATTTTGGAATGTTCGTTCCGGTAATATTAATTTTGCGGAACAATCGTTCCAGAATAAAAAATGATTCGTTTGATGATTTAAAAGAATTAGCATGAAAAATAGTTTACCATTTAAAAAATTATTGCTCTTTTTACTAATGTTAATGGCTGGTGTTACCGGCATTGCACAAACAGTGGTGAAGGGTACCATTATTAACGCTGCCACCAACCAGCCAATGCCTTTTGTAAGTGTCTACTTTAAGGGTGGAAAAGGGGTGTCAAGTAAAGAGGACGGCAGTTTTGTTTTATCAACCATTAATCCTAAGCTCACAGAAGTATCCTTTTCTTACGCCGGATACCAGCAACTAACCAGGAAGATCACACCGGGTGTTGAAAATATTATTGATATACAACTACAGCAGCAGGTAGCTGAAGAAGTAGTGGTTAAAAGCAAAAGAGGAAAGTATAGCAACAAAAATAACCCGGCAGTTGACCTGATAAGAAAGGTAATTGAAAACCGTGACAGTAATCGCATCAGTGCATATGATTATATCCAGTACCAGCAATATGAAAAACTGCAGCTTTCACTTACTAATAAGCCTGAGCGGTTGATGAATAATAAACTACTTAAAAATTATGTATTTATTTTAGATAACCAGGATACCACTAAAGTAGAGGGAAAAGCACTGGTGCCGGTGTACCTGGAAGAAAAGTTATCAGATAAATATTTTCGCAAGCATCCATCCAAAGAGCAAACCATCGTAAAAGGGGAGAAGCGGGTGAATTTTGGAGAGTATGTTGATAATAGTGGTATCAGTTCTTTTGTAAACCGGTTGTATAACAACTTCAATATCTACGATAATAATATCACCATTCTCACCAACCAGTTTTTGAGCCCGTTAGCAAATTCATCTCCCACATTTTACCGTTTTTATATAAGAGATACCGTGGAGGAGAATGGAGAAAAGTTCATTCGTTTAAACTTTACACCACGTAATACGGCTGACTTGCTTTTTCGTGGTACCCTTTACGTTACCCTGGATGGTAACTATGCTGTGCAAAGAGTGAACATGACCATCAGTAAAAATGCCAACCTAAACTGGACCCGTGAACTGCATATAAAACAGGAATTTGAAAAAGGTGAAGATGGACGTTATCGTCTCTCATTGAGTAATATGCTGGCCGAATTTGTAATCAACAAAGATTCCAAAGGTAGTTTGATGGGTGAACGTACCGTATCTTTTAAAAACTATGTAATTAACCAGCCTGCACCAGACAGCATTTACAAAATAAAAGAACTGGATGCAGGGGAAGCGCCACCAACATTATCAGACAGTGCCTGGTTGGTAAGTCGCCACCAGCCCCTATCCGCTGTTGAGGCAAAAGTGTACAGCAATATAGACAGCCTTCAAAACATGCGCTCGTATCGCCGCTTTATGGATATAGCCACACTGGTGTTGGCAGGCTATAAAAATTTTGGTGATTATGAAGTAGGACCTGTTAATGCCTTTTACAGTTTTAATCCGGTAGAAGGTTTTAGATTGAGAGCAGGGGGAAGAACTACACCTCATTTTAGTAAGAGAGTTTATTTAGAGAACTATGTGGCCTATGGTTTTAAAGATCAGAAGTACAAATACTTTTTATCTACTGCCTATTCCTTAAATAAAAAATCTATTTACACCTTCCCGATGAATTATGTAAAGCTGAGTTACCAGCATGATACAAAAATTCCGGGACAGGAACTGCAGTTTGTACAGGAAGATAATTTCCTTTTGTCTTTTAAACGTGGCGCCAATGATAAGTTTTTATACAACGATATTTTTAAAGCAGAGCTGGTAAAAGAATTTGGGAAAAACATTTCTTATACGTTTGGCTTAAAATACTGGAAACAGTCTCCTGCAGGTGCCATTACATTCGACAATAAAACGGAAGGTATGCACCAAAGCCTTGAAAGCATTACCACCAGTGAAGTTTCGGCTGAGTTGAGATGGGCACCACATGAGCAGTTTTACCAGGGCAAAGTGTATCGCATACCTATTTTTAATCAGTACCCTATTTTTAAGCTGCGCTATATCGCAGGCATTAAAGGTTTGTTTAATGGTGAATACAATTACCACAATTTGAACCTTAGCATTTTTAAACGTTTTTATTTTTCACAATTTGGTTATGCAGATGTAGCGGCAGAAGGCGGATATATTTTTGGTCAGCTGCCTTATCCATTACTCACCATACACAGGGCTAATCAAACCTATGCTTACCAGTTAAACTCCTTTAACCTGATGAATGCGCTGGAGTTTATCAGTGATCATTATGCATCGGTAAACATGGATTATTATTTCAATGGATTTATTCTGAATAAAATTCCGCTGGCTAAAAAATTGAAATTAAGAGAAGTGATGAGTGCAAAAATATTGTACGGAGGCGTAAGAGATGAAAACAATCCAAACATTAATGAGTCTGCTATGCTGTTTCCTAAAAACAGTATTACCGGAGCACCCACTACTTTTTCACTGAATGGAAAGCCTTATGTTGAAGTGAGTGTTGGTCTTAATAATATTTTCAAATTGGTAAGAGTTGATTTGGTAAAACGCCTGACCTATCTTGATAATCCTGATATTTCAAAATGGGGTATAAGAGCAAGAGTGAGATTTGATTTTTAGTAGTATAAGCGTGTTTTTTTGATTAGATGCAGAAGCCCGGATTATCCGGGCTTCTTCTTTATTTAGTCATTAGTTGATGGTTGATATATGCACTTATGCTTTTAGCGTGTTGAGGGTAATATTAATGATGTCGTCCATCGCTTTTCTATCATTCATTGATTTGGTGTTAACCCTTAAACCAAGAATCGTATTTTGTAAAAGCCTTGCCAATGTTCTTGCAGGATGCTGTGTAGTAATCTGACCCAGGCCCTGGCCTTTTTTAACTGCAGTGTATAGTGTGTCTTCCAGCATCTGTTTTCCTTCGCAAACAATCTCGCCAATTTCTTTATCGTGTGAAGCCATTTCTATTGCGGTATTTACCATAAAACATCCATTGCTTTCTGCTTTGTTTATTACCCTTGCAAAAATTTGTTTCAGCGTGGTTTCAATGTCATTACTTTCTTCAATCATCTTCGTCATTTCTGATGAAGATTTTTCACGGTAAGCACTGAGCGCTTTTATAAACAAAGATCTTTTGTCGCCAAATGTATCATAAAGACTTGACCTGCTGATACCGAGCCCATCCACCAGGTCTTGTGCAGAAGTAGCATTAAAGCCTTTATTCTTGAAAAGGTTAATGGCCTTGTCAAGGATGATGTCTTCTTCAAATTCTTTTGTTCTTGCCATAGCAATCTTTTGTTAGAGGTATATACAAATTTACAAAAATGGAACGAGCGTTCCTATAAAATGCCTGTAAAATTTTGTTGCAATTAGATATTCTCATGGCTTTATTTTCCTGAACTTAATATCAATACCCAGTCATTAAATCCCTTTGCATTATTAAAAGAAGGCGGTGTAAAATGCCTAACGCCGTTGTTTGCAAAACTACCGGACACATTTTGGTATTTCCCCGATGAAGGATCAAACCATTGAGCTGTTACAGTTGATTTAAACCGGCTCATATTTACGCCCACCTGCCTGTAGGTGGGCATGTATAAAATTGCCAATGTACTATCTTCAGTAAATGCTGCGGCAGCATAATCGTCGCCGCCTGGATATTCAGTCGGATTAAAATTGCCGCGGCCACTTACAAATAAAGTATGCGGCCAATCACCTTCCATTTTATACCAGGGTATTGTCTCTGTAAATTTTTTAAAGATGCCCATGCTTTCAGCGCCGGGATCATCCAGTGCGGTCATCACTTTTTTGTTTACAGGATATGTATCCCGGTGACCATACACCTGCCCGGAAGCCCCACCCAGTAAGGCCCAGTAAACCTGCCTGCGAATAGTTTGTGCAGTGGTGTATCGTTCCTTTTCATAAGCACTTTCAATCAGTATACATGGCATGTGATATTTGTACAGCATTTCTTCATACATCATTGCATACACATGTTTATACATCCAGTCCGTGTTCATAGCAAGTGCAGGAAAATAAGTGTAAGCTGCACTTAATGTATGCCAGGCTTGTCCCTTAAAACGCTCTCCGGACGATTTGCCAGGGTGGGCGTGAAAGGTATGCAGGTGTGAAGTATCAACAGATGCAATTGCTTTTGCAAATGCAATTTCTGCTGCAATCGGGTTGTGATCACCACCACTCACCCATATTAAATTGGGCAAATGCTTGTAGCGATTGGCAATCCATTCACCATACTGCCTGCATTTTTCTTCTGCATTTTTATATTGTTCAATCACTTCAAGCCAGCCATCACCACAGCAGCCAAGATAAAGCGGAGCCACCATTACAGCCATATTCATTTCATTACATAGTAAAAGCAGGCTGTCTACATGTTTAAAATAATGCTCATTCGGTTGATTGATATCCAAATTATAAAAAGCATTGTCGTCATAAATGCGGTCATCAGCACTAAAGTCATCATGTTTGGTTTCCGGCGTTAGCTTAAGTAAAACAGAATTAAACTTTTTCTTTTTTAGTTTTTCCAGCAGTGTTTTTGCCTCTGCCAGGTTTACTGCATAAGGAAGGTTCCATACAGAGCAGCCGTGTAAGAAAAAGGGCTGGTTGTTTTGGTCAATAAGATATTTTTTATCGCCGCTTGTCTTTAATGGAAAATTTATTTTTTGTGCAAACAAAGTGATGTTGCTGCAAATCAATACTACGCACAGTATTTGTTTCATATTCATATTCTTAATGAATAAAGATAAGCTGGATGAAATGGAATTCATATTTTTCGATAGTAACCTTTTGATCGATTTGCTCAAAAAAAATTGGACGATTAACTGCTATTTACACTTAAATACTTTTCTTTTGTATCACCAAAATCTAATCAACTTATAAAATCATTATGGCAAACCGGCAATTAAATATCTGGCATGTAGGTAACTGGTGCGTTCACACTGGTCAAAATTATGTAGAGTCTCCATTTCTTTCTGCTACCAAAGGCGTAGAAGTTTTAAATTATGCCAGGCAATTTGTAGATGCGGTTAAAGCAATACCGGGAGCAGAAGTGATCTCACAGCCTTCCTGGGAATTGTACAATATGTCACCAGAAGATTTTGATAAGCGATTGGCATGGGCCAACGTGATTGTATTTGGTGATGTGGAAACAAAAGTGCTGATGCTGCATCCTGATTTTTTTAACAGGGAAAAATGGGGAGACCGTTATGTAACTTTTCCAGACAGGTTTTCTTTACTGGAAGCCTGGGTAAACAAGGGCGGCCATTTTCACATGATGGGCGGATGGTATAGCTTTAGCGGAGAGATTGGTAAAGGCGGTTGGAAACGGGTGCCCTTTCATGAAGTGCTCCCCGTAGAATGCATTGACGGCGATGATTTGATTGAACTGACTTCCAGTTTTCCTGTAAGGATGGAGAACCCGGCTCATCCCGTTTTAGAAGGAATTACTTTAGACGAAATACCTCCTATACTTGGTTTTAATGAAACCAAACTCCGTGATGGCAGTACTAATTTAATAGACATTCAATACATGGGTAAATGGTATCCGTTGTTAGCTGCACGTACTTATGGTAAAGGAAAAGTATCTGCCTTCACCACCAGCGCCAGCCCACACTGGGGAATCAATTTAGTGAAGTGGAAAAAATATGATCAACTTTGGCAGCAGTTGTTTACCAGGTTGTAAGCATTTACAATGTAGCATTATTCAGTAAAGGTTAAGAATAAGTTGAGCTCCGGTATATGAATGATTGTTTTGTTTTTTTCCATCAATACATTCGCTGTTTTAGGTAATAGGCTGTTTAATTGTTTCAAAGAAGCAGTCTTAATTTCAAATCCGCAGATGCCGGTTGAATTTTTATTCGCAGCGTTTAATAAATATAAATTACTGTTTCCTGCCTGCATACGGCTGTAAGGTATACCTTGGTAATAGCCGCTTTCTTTTTTAGTAAATCCAAATGAGGTATATTTTTTTATATCCAGGATGATGCTGTCAGAAAGTAAAAAGATTGACCTGAGTGAGTACGCAAGATTGGAGTGTGTAGTGTTAAGCTTGCTGTCTTTCCATCGTTTATCCGCATACTCAATAAAGAAGATGTCATCATCTTTTGGGCTTACTGTTTTCCAAAAATTAGTGTTGCTGGATTCAAATATTATGGATTGGGCCATCAGTTTTTTCATCACGGTATCAACACTGTTTACGGATACAGCAAGTGCTGTGCCGCCCGCTCTTTTTTTCAGAAACGCTGTATAAAACTTACCTGTTGCCTGCAGGCTGTCAGTAGGTGTAACTAACTCCAGGTAAGTACCATCCTGGAATTTTATGAAACAGTTTTTAATTCCCTCATGCTCCCTTCCGTTTTTAATGGTGAAATGAAGTGTATTGGAAAATAGTTTTTTAATACTGTCCATATCTTTTACCACGATGGGTACATGATCAATTGCCAGTAATGCATTTGGTTGTTTGGCCTGGCCATTTGTTGCCAGTGTAAAAAAAGTAAAAAATAATATTGGTATAAATCTCATGCTTAATACAATGAAAGACGAATAACGATATGGTGTATCAAAAAGCAATACTAACATAAATTGAGTATTTGCCAGCTTTCTATCTACCCATAGTTTTGAAGAAGAGTAATTATTAAAAGAGGCAAAATTTTTGTTGGTTCTTTTGATCATTATTGCCGGCTGTAAAAAATATAGCAGCATCTAACGGGCACGTATATGCTGGCGGCTCTTTAGTAAATGCGTCTGGTAAATATTACGTGGCAGAATGGGATGGCAGTGCATGGTCTGAATTGGGTGGCACTAATAGCTCAGGCTTAAATGGATATATTTGGGCATTAGCGCTTAATTCTCATGGAGACTTGTATGTAGGTGGTCAGTTTACTAATGCTAACGGTGACGCCTATGTAGCGGTATATAAAGAGCAGTTAGCAACAACATTTATTATTGCTGTTAAAGGTGGAGATAAACAGGTAGGTTTGATGTAAACTGTTACTCCACCTTTATATATACTCTTCTCACCCTGTAAAACCGTTCACCATAATCAAACCTAATCTCGCCATCAGCATCATCCTTCATTTTTTTCAGTTCCCATCTCACATATTGAAGCTGTTGCTTTTCCTTCTCAGTTAAAGCCACCCTGGTATTTCTTGTCTGTGCAAATTGATAAATAATTGAAAGATGACCTGCATAACTTTTCATCTCCAGGCTTTTAAAATTATCGCTGATTCTTTTTAGGCTGTCTTTTTGTGCCAATGCAACTAAGCTAAAAGTATCCCTCCTCGATTTTACAAGTTCGTCATGTATTAACAGAGATAAAATAGCAACGTCCTTATTCTTCTCTGCAAGGTTTTCAGGATCTTTAAGTCTGCTGGATGCTGTACATGAAAAGAAAACCACAATGAGTATTAAGAACAGTCTTTGCATGAGAGATTTTTTTGTCTTACGGCTATATACAAAAATTGTTACAACTCATTGCTACAATAAATGTGACCTGTTGAAAGAAAGTACTAAACAAATCATCAACCGGATATTATCTGATCTTTAATTCTTAATTTGTTACCGCTTACTCAAAAGCATCGGTATATTTTTGCCAATATATAATTTTACTTATGGACAACAACAGGCGGGAATTTTTAAAAAAAGCTTCTCTATTTGCAGGCGGTGTGGGTATGATGCATGCGCTGCCGGCATCTATTCAAAAAGCATTTGCCATAGATCCTGCACCAGGCAGTACTTTCATGGATGCGGAGCATATTGTTTTCCTGATGCAGGAAAACCGTTCTTTTGATCACACATTTGGTGCACTGCAGGGAGTACGTGGATTTAATGATCCACGGGCCATCACATTGCCGGATAAAAATCCTGTGTGGCTGCAAACCAATAAAGCAGGGGAAACATATGCACCATTTCGTTTAAATATAAAAGATACAAAAGCTACCTGGATGAGTTCGCTGCCACATTCCTGGAGCGACCAGGTGGATGCAGGTAATTACGGCAAACACAATGGCTGGCTGGATGCTAAACATTCAGGCCATAAAGAATACAAAGCAATGCCGCTTACCATGGGTTATTACGATAGGGAGGACATTCCTTTCTATTACGCACTGGCAGATGCTTTCACGGTTTGTGATCATAACTTTTGTTCATCACTTACCGGCACCACGCCTAACCGTTTATATTTTTGGTCGGGTACTATACGTGGCAAACATGATGCCGCCACCATGGCAAGGGTATGGAATGGTGATTCAGATTACGATAGATGGGCAGACTGGACAACTTTCCCGGAAAGGCTGGAAGAACATGGCATTCCCTGGAAAGTATACCAGAATGAAATAAGCGTGGGTGTGGGGTTTGAAGGAGAACAAGATGCATGGCTGGCTAATTTTACAGATAATCCGCTGGAGTTTTTTGATCAGTATAATGTAAAGCTCTCTCCGAAATACATAGCCAATCTTCCTAAAATAATTGCAGCCATACCAGTAGAAATAAACAAGATGGAAGAAGAATTGAAAACAGTAGATGCTGATTCTGAAAAAGCAAAATGGCTAAAGCAACGCATAACCGATGCAAACAAATACAGGGAAGCGCTTATTAAAGATCAGCAAAAATATACGCTGGAAAAATTTGAGCAACTATCTGCAAAGCAAAAAGCTATTCATGAAAAAGCATTTTCTACCAATCAAAATGATCCGCATTATCATGAGCTAACCACGCTTGAGTATGAAGATGGCAACACAAAGCGAACTGTGCAGGTACCCAAGGGAGATATACTGCACCAATTTAGAGAAGATGTAAAGAACGGCAATCTTCCTGCGGTTTCATGGATTGTGGCGCCTGAAAATTATTCTGATCATCCTGGCGCAGCATGGTATGGCACCTGGTATACCAGTGAAGTGCTGGATATCTTAACGCAAAACCCTGAAGTATGGAAGAAAACAATTTTTATTATTACCTATGATGAGAATGATGGTTACTTTGATCACCTGCCTCCATATTCGGTTCCTCATAAAGAAGGCATGGGAAAGGTTTCCAAAGGAATTGATACCAGTTTAGAATATGTAAAATCAAGCCAGCAGTCTTCTGAACCTGGTGATGTACGAGAGAGTCCGATTGGTCTTGGTTTTCGTGTACCTATGCTCGTGGTATCGCCCTGGAGCAGGGGCGGCTATGTTTGCTCAGAAGTGTTTGATCATACCTCATCCATTCAGTTTATGGAAAAACTTCTTTCTCATAAATCAGGTAAAAAGATAGAAGAATCCAACATTACGCAGTGGAGAAGAACAGTATGCGGTGATCTTAGTTCTGCCTTTCGCCCATGGAATGGAGAAACGATACAACTGCCTGCCTTTATGAAAAAAGATGAGTCCATTGAAAATATCCATAAGGCTAAGTTTAAACAACTGCCAAATGGATATACTAAATTATCTGAAGCACAAATCAATGAAGTTCGCAGGCAACCGCTGCATTCCGGTTTATTACCAAGGCAGGAAAAAGGTATCCGTTCATCTGTCGCCATCCCTTACGAGCTGTATGTAAATGGCCATTTGAATAAAGACAAATCTGCTTTTTCCATGCAGTTGAAAGCAGGCAATTCAGTATTTGGTGCAAAGTCAGCAGGCTCAGCCTTTAGTGTGTATGCTGCGGAAGGGTATAAAAATGAACCGCTCGAAAACTGGGCTTACACAGTAGCGGCAGGGGATGAGTTGAGTGATGAATGGTCACTTAAAGATTTTAAAAACGGAAACTATCACTTACGTGTATACGCACCCAATGGTTTTTTTAGGGAGTTTGCCGGTAATGCAAAAGATCCTACTATTGAAATATACTGTGATTACGAAAAGAAAAAGATCGGCGCAGGCTTAACTGCTAATATTTTGGTGCAATTAAAAAACAATACCGGCAAACCCCTAACGATCGAGATTACTGACAATGCATACAAAGCAGCTAAACTAACAAAGACCATCAACGGTTCCTTATCCATTTTGCTTGATCTTCAAAAAAACTATGGCTGGTATGACTTTACAGTAAGTGTGCAGGGTAACAAAGAATTTTATAAAAGATTTGCCGGTCATGTAGAAACGGGAAAAGAAAGCAAGACTGACCCGGTGATGGGTGGAGTAATATAGATAAAAGTATGCACAAAGAGAATAACCTTATTTGTAAAACCTGCTCCCTTCAAGAGCAGGTTTTTGTTGAGATGAAATCACATTTTTTGCATTAAATATTAATTGCCGTATTTTTCTTGTACATGTAATAACCTAAAAGGACATTATGTTTAAATCTGCGTTGATTTTTTTATTGTCTCTTTCCCTTATTCACTGCAATATTGCAGAAAAGCAGGAGCAGTATACCAGCGATGGCTTTGCCAAAGCAATGGTTGAGTTCACACCCTATAAAGGCAATCCAGTTTTTGCCGGTACAGGCGCCAATACCTGGGATAAAAACATAAGGGAACGTGGGTATATTTTAAAAGAAGACAGTGTGTATCATTTATGGTACACTGGTTATACAGACACAAGTGATATCAAGTATATAGGCTATGCCACTTCTATTGATGGCATTAACTGGACACGTGATAAAGACAATCCTATTTATAACCAGGGATGGGTGGAAGATATGTGTTTGCTTAAAGTAGACAGTGTATATTATATGTATGCAGAGGGCAGGGGAGATACTGCTCATTTGCTCACTTCCACAGACCGCATTCACTGGACGGAACAAGGAAACCTGGATATCCGCCAAACAAACGGAACCCCCATTTCAAAAGGAGCTTTTGGTACGCCTGCCGTGATTAAAGAAAAAGATGACTGGTATTTGTTTTACGAAAGAGATGATCTCGGTATCTGGCTTGCAAAATCAACTAACGGTAAAGTATGGACGAACGTGCAGGATGAACCTGTTTTAAAAATGGGCCCCGAAACCTACGACCAGTTTGCAGTAGCCATGAACCAGGTTGTAAAATACGATGGAAAATATTATGGCTTTTACCATGCATCTGCATTTAAAGACTGGCATGAGTGGAGCATTAACGTAGCTATTTCAGATGATTTGATTCACTGGAAAAAATATGCGAAGAATCCGATAATTGGGCAAGATAAGTCAAGTGGTATTTTAGTAAATGACGGCAATGTTTTTAGATTGTATGCGATGCACCCGGAGGTGAATTTGTATTTGCCTAAAGTGGATAGTGTGAAATAATAACCTTATTTTATTTTGTTTTTAAACTTAAGTAGAAACCACGCCCACATACAATCTGACACCGTATGTGAAAGCTTAAAAAAATGATATCCATTTTTTACTCATCCATTTCCTCAACGGTTCATCAACAAACTTCATTACCAAATAGGCAAACAATACCAACAAAATAACACCCGGCGCAATGATATAAGGCAGCACACTCATCGCTGGCTTTTGATTGGTAAAATAATTTCCAAATACCCAGATGAAGGCATAATGCGTCATGTAAAGTGGGTAGGAGATATTACCAGAAAAATTGCATAGCTTTTTTAATGAAGGTGTTAAAACAGCACCTGCACCCAGCGATACCAGCAAAGGGAAATAAATAATCACAACCAGTGCCTCGGTTAACCAATCCTGTTTTGACCATGGCATTATAAACACCGCAAACAACAAAACAGCTAGCCCAATAAATCCAATCTTGTTTTTAATAATCCAGTTAGAGCGATAAATAAAAAGTCCTGCTAAAAAAGAATAAGAAACCCGAACACCACCATCCCAAAAATTATCTTTTGACCAGCCGCCCAACAGGTTGCCTGCACGGTGACTGATAAAAAGAATACCTGCAGCAGCCGCTATCATTAATACAGCTAATAGACGCCGCCCCACTTTGTACAACACAACAGCATAAAAAATATTGGCTACATATTCCCAAAAAAGCGACCAGGATGGTGCATTTAAGCCAAAGCAATTAAATCCCCGATCTTCCATCACCGGGAAGGGAATCAGCAAAAGTGAACATAGAAATAACAAGGCAATTCTGCCTGCGCTGTATGCAACAGGTGTTGCAAAAGGATCAACAAGAAATCCGATTAAACCTAATACAGAACCCAGCACCACCAATGGATGCAACCTGATCAGCCTGCGTTTAAAAAATTCTTTTATGCCCATTGTTTGAATGCGATTGTCATAGGCATAGCCAATTACAAAACCGGATAAGCAAAAGAAAAAATCAACCGCTAAAAAGCCATGGCCAATGAAATTTTTACTGCCATCAATAAAAATCCATTCCATAAAATGAAAGATCACAACCCCGAGTGCAGCAATGCCTCTCAGGCCATCGAGGATTTCAAAGTGTTGTTTGGGGTGGAGGAGGTTTACGTTTTGTTTGTTCATAGAGTTATGAAAGAAGCTGAAGTGCCTTTTAATTATTGATAAAAATTTCGGTTAAAGATAGTTCGTGATTTAATGCGGCAAATCAACTCCTAAATACTATTCTTTATAGCCACATATTAAATGGCTTCTTCGCCAAATTCGAATTGTAATACTTTGCATCTTCTGTCACTTCAGTTGTAACCCATTCCGGAATGACGAATGTTTCATCTTCACTTTCCAGTTCAATCTCTGCAACAATTAAGCCTTCATTTGCGCCATGAAAAACATCTACTTCCCATAGCTTATTCTCAAAGAGAATTTCATAACGTGTTTTAGAAATTTCATTTTGAGACAATGTGTCCAACATCGTATTTGCATCATCAAATGGAATTTTATATTCAAACTCACTCCTGGTAGCGCCGGTGGTTCTGCCTTTGATAGTGATGTATGCAGCTTCATCGCTTAGTCTCACTCTTATGGTCTTTACTTCGTCATCCATAAGATAGCCCTGCCGCATTATTTTTCCTTTAGGCTTAACGAGTGCATTCCATTTTAAATGATCAACAAGGAATTTTCTTTCTATTTCGAGTGGCATGAGTTGATGTTTTTTTGTTTACAAATCTATTCCGCCATCATCTTCTTAAACACTTCAAAAGGGCAACTTACAGAAGCCAGGTACACCGGGTTTTGATTGTAGCCAGATGGATGAAAACATTCATACGGTGCACCAAAATCTTTGCCCTTTCGGTAATCATTTTCTCTTAATTCTGCGATGTATTCACTGGCTAATTTTTTTGCTGCATCGGGGTTGGTTTGTGCAATGGCATACACAATCCAGCCGGTGGGTGTTCCCCAATAGGCACCGTTTTGATAGGTGTTTTTTTCTGTATCCGCAAATTCCCAGGCTGTTGCACCGCTAAAATCATCGGTAGTTAAAATATGCCGGATATTCCCTTTATAAGAAAGGCTGCCATTGAAATAGCCATCCGTTAAATACTGGCTTGCCTTTTTTAATTTTTCTCCATCAAGAATCCCATAATAAATAGCCAGTGCAGTAGCCCACACATCCAGCTGCTGGCTTTTCCTGTTAGAAGCTTTCAGCATTCCCCTGTTGTCATAAAACAAACGGGGTATCAGTTGCTTTAATTCAGTCGCAATGTTCTTGTATGCTTTCGCTTTTGATTGCTGGTGCAACTTTTCAAACAGCCATGCCATTTCAATAGAAGCGTTGTATTTAAGAATAGAGGTAAAACAAAGATCACCGGTGATCGTGACAACATCTCTAAAACCAAAATCCACGCCACGTAAACTATCAGTAGTATATACAATAGGAGAATGAGGGCCGGTGGTGGGCACCTTGTATGCCATCTCTAACCTGTCCATCAGCGAAAAGCCATTTATCTTTTGCGAAAGAAAATGATAGTTATGAAAATTGGTTGCATAATAGTAAGCCATGTGGATAAAATAAAAATGATCATCAAAGGAAGGCAGTATGCCATACTGTGGCGCCTGGCTGCCCGGATAATAACTGGGCTCACTTGTGGAAATGCTAATGTGATCTGCAATAGCGCCGAATGGAATGAAGCCGCCGCCATCTGAAACCCATGATTGATTGCATTGTGTTGTAGCAACTAGTTCAAGCATGTGTTTTTGTTCCTCCTGTTTGATAAAACCACTCTCTAAAGACATCGCATAGTCCCGTACCCAAAATGCAGGATAACAATCTCTACCGCCCGGTCTTATTAATACGCCACCGGTGTTATTGGGTTCATGGTTGGTTAATAACACCTGCGCAGGATAAATGCGGGAGCTTTCCAGCACATCTTTGGTCATAGACCTAAGAAAATTATAGTCTTCCTGGTTTAATATTTTGAAGGATTTATTGGATGGCTGCTGGGCGAATGTGTTAGTTACGGTGAAAAGGCAGATAAGGAAGAATAGTTTTTGCATCTTAGAATGTTTGAAACCGAATATTGGTGCTGAAGATAAATACAAATGTTTAACATCCTGGTATAGAGAGGAGACAAAAGATACTGCAGTTACGCCACTATCGTTCTAACATGTTTTTTTAGATGAGCAAATGTAAAGCCCGTAGTTAACTTGATACAGGGAGTTTTAGTGATAGCGGCAATGTCCTTTGGCTCTGCTCAAGGCTTTGCAAAGACACATTGCCGGGAAGCTTTCTGTTTATGGAGTGGCTTGCATTTGGTGGAAAACGTTGCAGCGAAAAAGAGTGGGTCTGTGTCCAACCGCAGAGTGTTGCCAGTGCGTTGGCACAAGGCAGGCTCTTTTGCAAGGTTGGCTTTTGTGTTGGCTTTGTGTGCCTTGCAAATGTGCCTGACTTGGTGCGTCGGCTATTAGAGACTTTTCAAATTGCCTTTTTGTTATGGTCTTATTTTGTCGCCAAGTAAGAGGCTGGATTTTTTTTGAACTCATCCTTACAACCTGTTGAACAAAAGCCATACACTTTACCATTGCAGTGTGCAGTGTCTGCAATACCTGCTCTTATCGGCATACCACATACAAAATCTTTTGCATTGTCAAACTTCATGTTCTTAAATGTTTTTTCAGGATGTAATGCTGTTTCCATTCCCCCGTCATACAAAACTCTCATACCTTCCACCATATTTTTATCTTCACTATTTTCATTGCCTCCTTTAAATGGTGGCTGAGGGTCATATTCTAAATCAAGCATGGCGGCTTTTGTATATTTTTCACCGGCAATTTCATTTAACAATGCTAGGCTCATATCAATACCTGCGGAAACACCGGCACCTGTCCAGTATTTGCCACTGTGCGTATATCTTGTATTTTGAATTTTTGCTCCAAAGTTTTCTGCCAATAATTTTTTACCGTACCAATGTGTGGTTGCTTCTTTATCTTTTAATAAGCCTGTAGCACCTAAAATCCATGCACCAGTGCAAACGCTGGTGGTGTATTTGGAAGTACTATCAATACTTCGTACCCAATTTAAAAGTGCTTCATCTTTTGTCTCCTGATAAGTTTGCGCCAATCCGCCGGGTATAAGCAAAATATCAAGATGCTTTACTTCATCAATAGAAGTATCTACCTGTACTTTTAAGCCAGCGCCATCTTCAACGATTCCTTTGTGTTTTGCAATAAAAAATACATGGCTTCCCATCAGCCTGGTAAATACTGAATATGGTCCCATTGCATCCAGTGCTGAGTAACCATCGTACAAATAAATCCCAACTGTTTTGATTTCTTCTTTGGGTTTAGAATATATCTCCGACATTGATTCGGGATGTGGTTTTACAACTCCCTGATTTTTATTTTTGCAGGCTGCCATCATACTAATAAGTGATACAGCAATAATTATTTTTTTCATCTTCATTTTTTAATTTGTTTTTGTATTAATGGTAGCAATGCCATGTCGTACATTTCCTTCATCATATCCGAAACAATTGGTTCAGATTTTTCCGGCGTGCCTGCATTGTAAGGTGGCTTGGGGTTATACTCCAAATCAAGCATCACACCTTCAGTATATTTCTTTCCCAGCAGTTCATCAATAATGGCAAGTGACATATCTATACCTGCGGTAACACCTGCACTCGTCCAGTATTTCCCATCTTTTACCCAACGTTCCTGTTTAAATGTTGCGCCATAGCTTTTCAGCATTTCATCTGCCCTGTACCAGTTGGTGGTTGCAGTTTTTCCTTTTAATAATCCGGTTGCTCCCAAAATCCATGCACCTGTGCAAACGCTGGTTGTGTAAGTGGTTGTTTTATCAATTTGTTTTATCCAGTTTAACGTTGCAGTATCTTGCGTTTGCATAAATGTTTCTACTGCACCACCGGGAATAACAAGTATGTCAAGATTTTTTACTTCAGCGAAAGAAGTGTCAACTTTCATTTGCAAGCCTCTTTGGTTTTTTACCATCCCTTTTTGTTTGGCAATAAAAAATGTTTTTGTACCCATTATCTCTGCCAATGTATGATACGGTCCCATTGCATCTAAAGTGTTGTAACCATCATACACTAAAATGCCAATTGTTTTAATAGGAACTTTGGGTTGTGTCATAATTATTGCCATCATCTCGTTATGACGTTTGGTAAGTGAATCACTGTTGGTGCTTTGCCCAAAACTTAATGCAGCGGTGAAAAATAAAATGACTATGCTTAAGATTACTTTAGTTGATTTCATGTTACAAAAATTAAATAGTGAAAGGCAATTATTGCCTTTCACTATAGTTTAAAAAATTAAAATCTTCCTGTTAATGTTACGCCCCACATTCTTGGGTTGCCCATCATATAGGCACCGTAACCATAAGCCATATAACGAACATCGTTAAGGTTGCGAACCCACAATGCAACATCAAAATGGTTGCCGGTAACACCTGCCCTTGCGTTAAGCATTCCATAGGCTTTCTGCTGATATTGATTTATAAAATCCAACTCGTATTCACCTGTATATCTAAATTCTCCTCTTATGAATGCTTTAAAGTTTTGAGCAGATTTTGAAAAAGGAACACCATATTGAACCGCAAACATTGACTGCAATGCAGGGTTGTTAATCGCTTTATTGCCTTTGTAATTCTTTACGGCAAGCGTATTAGCATCAAATAATTCCAGCTTTTTGTATTCGCTGTGTGATGTACTGGCAGTCCAGTCTATTTGCAAATTCTTTACTGGAAGTGCAGATGCTTCCAGTTCCAATCCGTAATTATCCATATCACCTACATTTAAGGTAGCATAGTTTATACCGTCTTTGGAAGTAGATACCTGCTGGTCTTTTTGCTGAAAATAAAATGCGGTAAGATTTATTTTAAGCCTGTTATTTAATAAATTGTTTTTGATACCAATTTCATAGTTATCCGATTTTTCTGCCTTGTAAGTAGGGTTTGTAGAATTACCAAAGTTAAATCCACCTACTCTAAACCCTTTTGCATAAGACGCATATAGCATAGAATTATCCGTGAACTTGTAACTCAAAATAACCTTAGGCGTAAAGGCACTGAATGTTTTCTTTGCCGTGCTGTCTGCAGTTAAAGGAGTAACTATTCCATTTTTTTCATACGCTGAATTTTGAGTAAGTTCCTGGTGTTCTACATCATATCTTGCTCCTGCGGTTACATCAAATTTTGAAGTGAGAGCATAAGTAGCCTGACCATAAAAAGCTACTCCGTAAGATTTTCTTTTTCCATTGCTGATAGAGGAATAAGGCGCATTTGGGTCGTATAAAGCATAGTCCTCTTCAAAATATGTGGTGCTGCCATTCTTTATTTTTTCTCCGAATAAATAAGAACCTGCCGTCCATTTCCATTTGCCTGCATTGGCAGGTGAAGAAAAACGAAACTCTTGCGTAAGTTCATTTTGCTTTGACCATGTGTTACCGCTTATTAATTTGTAAGCACTGAAATCAAAGTCATATCGTCCCGGAAACCAAATGTGATAATCAACCAGTGCAGTGATAGAAGTAAAATTAAAAATCCTTCCAAAGTATTTTAAAGCTAAAGAGGTGTTGAAATTGGTTCTGCGTTCGGTATTATCCCAGTTTCCTAAAGCCGTGTAGGGATTAGCTCTTGCAAGGCTGTCTGTAGCAAACCATGGATAAGCTCCTTTGTCTTTGTCGTTTTCATACCTGGTGTTCAAGTCTATTGTCCATTTATTGGATGCAATATATTTTAGGTTCACATTTCCACTATACGCATTGTGATGGTCAAAATCTTTTGTATTTAATGTTGGGTTTTCATAAACAGACCCACGGTTGTTTGACTGGAAACCTGTATTCACAAATAATTTATTTTTTATTAGTGCTGTGTTGAAACCCACACTATAACGCTGTTGCCCGTAATTCCCTAAATCAATTTCTGCAAATCCGGCAGTTTTGTTTACCGGTTTTTTGGTGATAACATTCAGTACGCCACTATACGCATTTCTTCCGTAGAGTGTGCCCTGCGGACCTCTCAAAATTTCAACTCTTTCTATATTGCTGAAATTGAGCGGAGCAGAAAAATAATCAAACTGGTATACACCATCCACATACGTTGCTACAGACTGGTCATTAGCAAAACCCATTGCACCACGAATATTCAGAAAATTTGAACCTGTGCTGTTTCCATGCTCCACTATAAAAGTGCTTGGTGCTAAAGCCGTAAGGTCGCTGATAGTCCATACCCTGTATTCCTCTAACTGTTTTGTGTTTAAAGCGGTAACAGCCACTGGTGTTTTTTGAAGGTTAGCTTCCACTTTGTCTGCGGTTACAATTACTTCAGGCAATTGTTTGTTTTGCTCTATTAAAGTAACAGTTATTTCTGTTGCCTGTTTTGAAGAGACGTCTACACTTTTTAATTGAGCAGCAAAACCAATGGCACTAAAATTTAATTGGTAGCTACCGGTATTAAGATTTGTAAAACTGAAGTTTCCGTGCTTGTCTGTTATTGTTGTTTTATCTGTATTTAAAATGTTGATAGTTGCAGCCTCAATTGGACTGCCATTTGATGATTTTATTTTTCCGTTGATGGTTTGTGCCTGCACATTTGCGAATAAAAATGTTGCAAGTATTGTATAGATAAACTTTCTCATTGAGTGCTATTTAATAAATGTTTTGTAGGCTGTGTAAGCCATAACTGTAAATAAAATAATAAGTATGCCTGTAACGAACCATCGGCTACGTTTTAATGCAGCAGCCCGTTCAGCATCATTTTGAAAATGCTGTTTCATCCAAATAAATTTTAGTTGAAAAATTAAATTGCCTGTATGTAAGGTTAGGCTTGCGGTGGATGAAAGATGGCAAATGAGCGGTCAATAGATTTGCCGTCAGAGGATGGCAATAACTTTTTTGATTTAATGTCTATTAAGTGTTGAGCAGGTACAGTCGCAAAAAATGATTTTGTAGAAAGGATGATTTCATTTTTGTTCTCTACTTTTCTTTCGGGGTTTTCCTGGTCTTTCTTTTCCTCTTGCTGCAGTTTCTTCATCATCTGGCACTTTCCGTTACAGTGCATTTTTGGTTTTGCTTTATTCTCACAATTCTTAGCGTATTTGCTTGTGTTAGTGTAATAGTCTGCAATAACAAATGTCCTGCTGAATGTTTGAGCAAGAAAAGCTGCAAGGAATATAAATGCAGCTAGTTGGCGATATATAAGTTCACTTTTCAAAATTTCCGCAAAGGTAAGTTCAAATGCTCAAAGGGTGAAATGAAGTTGAGTAATGTTGTGTTTGCTGGATGGTGGGTGGGCTTGGGTGCTGAGTAAAGTTATATTGCTGAAGTATCCGTACAAATGTTGATAGATATTCGTCAGCCGGGGTGGGTGGGCTGTGCGTTGGCATTTTTAGCTCTTTGCAAGGT
>CAZDHQ010000006.1:0-19949 GCA_964505135.1 uncultured Ferruginibacter sp. | reverse complement strand
CGTAATTGGGAGAAACTGAAAATGAAAGAAGGTAAGAAGTCTGTATTAAGTGGCGTGCCTAAATCATTACCAGCTACAGTAAAAGCCATGCGCCTGCAGGAAAAGGCTAAGCAGGTGGGCTTTGAATGGGACAACAAAGAGCAGGTTTGGGAAAAAGTGGAGGAAGAAAATAAAGAGCTGCTGGAAGCTGTTGCTTCGGGTGACCAGGATAAGATGGAAGATGAATTGGGCGATGTGTTTTTTTCCTTAATAAATTTTGCAAGGTTTTTGCAGGTAGATGCGGAAAATGCTTTGGAAAGAACCAATAAAAAATTTATTGATCGTTTTACAAAAATGGAGACAGCTGCAAAGATCGATGGTAAAGACTTGCACGATATGACGCTGGGAGAAATGGATGCCATTTGGAATAAAATAAAACGTCAATAGCCGCCGGTAAAATCTAAATCAGTTTGCTTGAAAAGTAACCAGTCTTTTAAAAGAGTATTCATCAATAACAGTTACCTGCTGATAACAGCTGCCTGGCTGATTACTTTTTCATTCATTATTGACAACTATCTTACAGACCGTTCATCTGATGCTGCGGTTAAGAAAAGAATTGAAACTTATATACAAGACCAGGAAAATGATTTTGATAAACTTACAGTTGATCCTGTTTTAGTAAAAAATATCAGTCGGCAGAAGTACAGCGAGACGCTGCTGCAAGAGCTCATTAATAAACCCTACTACATCTTTATTTATTCTACCACACCTTCTAATTTATACCAGCTTAATTTTTGGAGCAGCCAGGTGGTAGAGCCGGATGCATTCCTGCTTACAAGTACAGATACTTCCGGTTTTATGCAGTTGGCAAATGGTTATTACGTATGGCGAAAACAGCAGCGGGACTCAACTACTGCTTTGGCATTAATACCCGTAAAATGGAATTACTCCATTACCAATGATTACCTGAAAAACACTTTTGCAGTAAGCAATGGACTTGAAAATTATTTTACTATTTCCAATAATCCATCAGGCAATGTAGTGCATTCAAAAGATGGTAAATTTTTATTTTCATTAGAACAGAAAATAACACTCAGCATTGTTGAGAACAATATTGTGGCTGCAATTTTTAAAATGCTGGGTGCATTACTTGTTTTGCTTTTTATACAACAGGTAGCGGTATTTTTAGTACAACGTAATTTTTATACCGGGGTGCTGTTTTTGGCAGGCACCGTTTTACTGCTCAGAACACTTAGTTACTTTATCCCTATTCCAGTAAACTTCAGGCAGTTTGAATTATTTGATCCACGTACCTATGCAAGTAGTGATGTGATGAAGTCTCTTGGGGACTTGTTGATCAATTCTCTATTGTTTTTATGGCTGATGCTGTTTACAAGGCATTACATGCAGGAAAAAGATGTGGCCTTTAAAACGCAGAAGCCTTTCCCAAAAGCATTGGTGCTGGTGGCAGGCGTAGCTATATTACTCATTAGTACGTTTATTACAGGCAATCTTACGAGGTCAATGGTGGCCGATTCAAAGATATCATTTGATGTAATCAACTTTTTTACATTAAATGCTTATAGTGTGGTAGGCTTTGTGGTATTGGGTGCCATGGCTATTGGTTTTTTTCTTTTATCGCAGATTGTGATCTACCTGCTGCAACCGCTGTTTCCCAAAAGTATTGCTACCATGATATTGGTAGTAACAATTGTAGGACTTGGATTTTTATCATTCCGAATCAACAATCCTAATGTAATATTTGATTTGTGCCTGTTGATTTGGTTGCTGATTTATTTGGCATTGTTAAACAGTCGGCATCTCTATCTTTTTGCTGCTGAAATTATTTCATCAAGGCTTATTTTTTGGTTGTTCTTTTTTTCTATTTCCATCACGTTGGTAATCATTCATGAAAACAGGTTAAGAGATTTTGAAAACGGCAAGCGTTATGCTGAAGCGCTCTTTAATAAAGCTGACCCTTCCAGTGAAACACTGATGAATACGGTGCTGACAGATTTTAGAAAAGAAGTGCTGGCACCATTGTTTGAAAGATTAAAGGATGAAAAGCAGAACAATAAAATCAAGGACAGTTTATTGAATGAGAATTTTCCCGGCTATCTAAATAAGTACGACACCAGGCTGTATACGTTTGATGCACAGGAGCAGCCTTTGTTTAACAGGGATTCTACCACATTCAATACCCTTTCTACCATCTTAAAAACGGAAGGCAAAGCCACGGCAGTGCCTGATTTGTATTATTATGATTTGTCTTATGACCGCTTCTCTTATATCAGTAAAAAAGACATACTTGATTCAGCAAACAGGTTGCTGGGCTATATGTTTATTTTAGCTAGCCCTAAACGATTTAAAACCGATGCTTTGTATCCTGAGTTGTTTTTGAAAGGATATAATAACTCACTGGAAAATTCTCCAATCTATTCCTTTGCTGTTTATAATAAGCTCAGGCTGGTAACAAGCCATAATGATTATGCATTTCCATCTACACTTAAGCAAAGCCAGGTTCCCATCACTGATTTTGAAACACATACAAAGAATGGCTACAGTGAACTATGGTACAAAGGTGCAAAGGATAAAGTGGTAATTATAGCCAAGGCAGACAATGTGATTATTGAAGGAATTACTTTGTTCTCTTATTTGTTTTGCGCCTTCCTGGTGGTTACTGGTTTATTTTGGTTGCTTAATTCATTAATAAGATCAAGGCTCCGCTGGCGTGAAATAAGGCGCTACTGGCAGATGAGCATCCGAAACCAGGTGCATGCTACTATCATCTTTATCAGTTTACTTTCTTTTGTTGTGGTAGGGGTAGCTACCATCTTGTTTTTTATTGACAGGTATTACAGCAATAACAAAGAAAAACTAAGCCGTACGATTGGTGTAATGCAAACCGAAGTAAAAACATCTTTAGAAGAACTGGAAGTTTTTGATGATGTGGTGAAAATTTATGACCCGGTGTATAAAGACCAACTGGAACAGATGGTGCAAAAGATTTCAGAGATACATGCGGTGGATATTAACCTGTATGACCTGGATGGTAACCTGAGGGTATCTTCACTACCATTGCCCTATAACAAAGGTATTGTTAGCAGCAAGATGGAACCCGAAGCGTTTTATCATTTGAATCAATTAAGAGAAATACAGTTTTTTAAAGATGAAACCATCGGTTCGCTGCATTACCTGAGTAATTATGTGCCGGTGATTGATAAAGCGGGAAGGGATTATGTGTATTTAAATATTCCTTACTTCACATCTCAATCCAAACTAAGGCAGGAGATCTCCAACTTCCTGGTGGCGATCATCAACCTGAATGCATTTATCTTTTTGATTGCGGGTGTAGTAGCATTGTTTATTACCAACAGGATCACACGTTCTTTTACATTCATCAGCAGCAGGATGAAAGAAGTGAACCTGGGGCGTGTAAATGAAATGATAAAATGGAAGCGGAAAGATGAAATAGGTGAACTGATTGAAGAATATAATAAGATGGTGGCAAAGCTGGATGATAGTGCGATTGCATTAGCCAAGAGTGAGAGGGAAGGTGCATGGCGGGAGATGGCAAGGCAGGTGGCACATGAAATAAAAAATCCGCTAACCCCAATGAAACTGAGCCTGCAATATTTGCAAAAAGCAATCGACACTAAAACAGGTGACGTAACAGAGTTAAGTAAGAGTGTGGCAAGAACATTGGTGGAACAAATTGATCACTTAAGCCAGATAGCTGGTGAGTTTTCACAATTCGCCAATATTGGAAATCCAAGAAATGAATTGTTTGATTTGAATGAGGCATTAAGTATTGTTACCAGTTTACATGGTGCAGAAGAAAGCCTCACCATGGATTGGCAACCGCTGGAAGAACCTGTAATGGTTTATGCAGATAAAACCCATATTAACCGGTTATTTACCAATCTAATTCAAAATGCCATGCAGGCAGTGCCGGAAGACAGGATACCACATATTACAGTGATAGAAAAGATTTATGATAATCGTGTATTGGTAACTGTTACTGACAATGGTACCGGTATTCCACCTTCTATGCGGTCAAAAATATTCACACCCAATTTCACAACCAAGAGCTCCGGAACAGGGTTGGGATTAGCTATGTGTAAGGGCATTGTAGAACAAAGCAAGGGAAATATTTGGTTTGAAACTGAGGTAGACAGGGGCACTACTTTCTTTGTTGAGTTACCGCTTGCATCCAATCCAAACAAAGACTAATCATTAAATCATTCAAGCGTTACAGGTTCACAATCAGTACCGGTATTGTCAATTCATGTCTTACTGTATTTACTGTTTCTCCATACAAAATATCCTTTAACCCCGAGTGGCGGTGAGCTCCCATCACCAGCATATCTACCTTCAACTCTTTAGCAAGTCTCACAATTTCTGCGGAGCGATGATTGAAACCAAGATAACCTTCCACGTTGATACCTCTTAGTGTAAGCTCTTTCACATAAGTAGCCAGGCGCTCTTTATCATTATTTGTTTCAAAGTCATTGCTTTCTTTACCAAGCAAACTTGCAGATGCACTTTCTACTACGTGTAATAAAAAATAGGATGAATCATCATTGCCCTGGCCCAATCCATGCAGTATTAGTTTTTGATCAGCATCAGAAAAATCCAACGCAATGCCCACCCGTTTGAACTGCGGTACCTGCATTTCCTGCAGATCTCTAATGTCTGGATGTATTTTGATTGGTACTGTTTTTTTAGCCTTTGTCATCAATGGCTGAAAAGTGATGTATGCTAACAACCCTGCGAAAAATGCGACAAAACCTACGATGACTATTTTAGCAATGAGTGAACCTGTATTGAAAATATCAACTGCTTCATTTAGCAACATTTTTGCATTCAGCACAACCAATACAGATGCAATAATCCACGCAGCAATTTTCGTTTTGGTATCAATAGCAAATGCTCCCATCTTTACTTTGTCGCTTACAAAATGAATCAATGGAATAATAGCAAAACCCAATTGCAGGCTCAATATTACCTGGCTTAACACCAGCAGATCATCTACTTTTTCTTCACCATAAACTAAAATCACAATCATTGCAGGCAGGATAGCAATCAATCTTGTAATCAGTCGCCTTGCCCATGGATTAATGCGGAGCTGTAAATAACCTTCCATTACAATTTGCCCTGCAAGAGTGCCTGTGATGGTGCTGCTTTGCCCTGCGGCAATCAAAGCGATGGCAAATAAAGTGGGTGCTACTTTAGAACCAAGCAGGGGAGCCAATAACTCATGTGCATCTTTAATGGCGGCTACACCGGAGTTACCACTTTTGAAGAAAACGGCCGCTGCTAAAATCAAGATGGCTGCATTTACCAGGAATGCAATGTTGAGTGCAACTGCGCTGTCAATTAAATTGAAGCGAATGGCCTGCCGCATGCCGGTTTCAGATTTTTCAATCTTCCTGGTTTGTACCAATGCTGAATGCAGGTAAAGATTATGCGGCATTACGGTAGCGCCAATAATGCCGATGGCTATATACAATGCTTTGTCATTTTCCAGGTGTGGTACAAAGCCCGTTATGATTTCTCCAGGATGTGGTTTTGCAATGATAATTTCGATAATGAATGAAATGGTAATAATAGCCACCAGCCCAATGATGAACAATTCCATCTTGCGCATGCCCAGTTTTTGCAGGTACAGTAAAAGAAAAGTATCTAACACTGTTATAGACACACCCCATATCAACGGTAGCCCGGTAAGTAATTGAATACCGATGGCCATACCCAACACTTCTGCTAAATCGCATGCGGCTATTGCAATTTCTGCAAGACCGTATAAAATAAAATTGGTTTGCTTCGGGTAGGCTTCCCTGTTAGCCTGTGCTAAATCCCTGCTGCGTACAATACCAAGTCTCGCTGATAAACCCTGCAGCAATAAAGCCATCAGGTTACTCATCAATAAAACCCAAATAAGGCTGTAACCAAATTCGCTACCTCCCTGTAGGTCTGTAGCCCAGTTGCCCGGATCCATATAACCTACGCTGATAAGGTAAGCCGGGCCAAGAAAGCTCAATATCTTTCTCCATCCCTTCCTGTTTGATAGCGTGGTATCAATGGTTTGGTGTACTTCACTTAAAGAGTTATTGCCGGATAAATGCGTCATCGCTATTTAGTAATGAGTGTCATGTTGTATTGGTTTAAAATTACAGGTAAATCGGCTAACAATAAAAATATTTTATAAGTATCTAAAAAATTAATTAGGCTTGCTTAATTTGTGTTGTTCTTTTTCTCCTTGCCTTGTGGCTGGTTTTCTATATTTCACTTTATTGCAACAATTGCAGTGTAAACTCGTTTTGTTCACAGGATTGTTTACTAGTGTAAACGCTCAAACGTTTGCGGTGAACACTGTTGACTTAAAGCTTGTTTTTGTGTATGTTATACACACTATTTTTAGTCTGCCATCAGTTTTCATGGAAAAATCCTGCTATATTGCACCCTCTTAAATTTTTTCTGCATTATGAGTTTTAACAATTTCAAGGTTCCGTATGCTGTAGCAGAAAACTACAGTAAAAAAGTTGCTTACTTTTCTATGGAATTTGCGGTTCATCAACCTTTGAAAATATACAGCGGTGGTTTGGGATTTTTGTCCGGCTCTCACATGCGTAGCGCTTATGAATTAAAGCAAAACTTAGTAGGTATTGGTATTTTATGGAAGTATGGATATTACGACCAGGCACGTAATGCAGATCAAACACTGCAGGTGCAGTGGAACGAAAAGATCTATAACTTTTTAGAAGATACGGGTGTAAAGTTTCAAATTACCATACACGACAGTCCTATTTGGGTTAAAGCGTTTTACCTGAACCCTGAGACTTTTAATACAGCGCCTTTATTCTTTTTGAGTACGGACTTACCGGAGAATGATTATGTTTCCCAAACAATTACTCACAGGCTGTACGATGGAAATGTGGCAACAAAAATTGCACAATTCATCTTGTTAGGCGTTGGTGGTGCTAAACTGATGGATGAAATTAATTTTAATCCAGACCTGTATCACTTAAATGAAGCACATGGTATCAGCGCTGCCTTTTACCTGCATCGCAAATTTGGAAATGTAGCGGATGTAAAAAAACGCCTGGTATTTACTACCCATACACCTGAAGAAGCAGGTAACGAAAAGCATGATATTTTCCTTTGCCAAAAAATGAGCTACTTCTGCGGCATGGACATAGATGATGTGAGAAAGATTACCGGCATGACGGATGATCAGTTCAATCACTCGTTGGCTGCGTTGCGTTTTGCAAAACTTGCCAATGGCGTATCTCAATTGCATGGTGAAGTGAGCCGTAAAATGTGGGGCAAGTATCCCGGCATCTGCAAAATCATTTCTATTACCAATGCTCAAAACTGGACTTACTGGGCAGATAAACAATTGTACAAGGCTACATCTGAATCAAACGATTCGTGGTTTGATGACCGCAAGCGTTTTTTGAAGAAAAGGGCAATGGATATTGTAGCCGATCAAACTGGTAAGTTGATGAATCCGGATGTATTTACCATCGTTTGGGCAAGAAGATTTGCCGGGTACAAAAGAGCTGAATTAATAACAAGAGATCACAAACGTTTTGAAGCGTTATTGAGCAATACAAAATATCCTGTTCAAATTATTTGGGCTGGTAAACCATATCCATTGGATTATCCTGCCATCAATGATTTCAATCACCTGGTGCACTTGAGCAAGCAGTATAAAAATGTGGCGGTATGCACGGGTTACGAACTGGCTTTGAGTAAACGTTTGAAACAGGCTGCGGATGTTTGGTTAAACAATCCCCGTGTACCAAGAGAAGCAAGCGGAACCAGTGGTATGACTGCTGCCATGAATGGTGCCGTAAACTTTAGTACCAATGATGGATGGATCTGTGAGTTTATTAATCATGGCAACAATGGTTTTGTGGTACCTCCAATTGAATACGAGAAAATACATGTTCAGGAGCAGGACGAGTACGATCTAAACCAGATTTATGATATTTTGGAAAATCAGATATTGCCAATTTATTATGACAATAAGGAAACCTGGAGAGCGATTGTTCAAAATGGAATGAGAGATGTGCAGGTTCGCTTTGATAGTAACCGCATGGCGGATGAATACTACCAACTGTTGTATATCTAATATTCTCTTAAAGTAATTTCAAAGGAGCTTTTTCTTAAGGCTCCTTTTTTTATGCTGAACCCTTTGCTATGTTTTTACGTTGATTATTGTGATGAGACTAACCAGCCTTCTTTTAGCATTTGTAATATTGAGTTGCGCAAAGCCAAAGGCTCCTACGCCGGTAGTAGTCGATACTACTAACCAGCAGGTGGATACAGTGGTTATTGTACCGCCTGTTGATACGTCAGATACAGCAGCAGTAAAAACTTTTTTAGCATTGGGTGATTCTTATACTTATGGTGAATCCGTTTCAGCAGATCAAAAGTTGCCCTATCATGTTGTTTTGCAATTAAATGAATTGGGTTTAAAAACAGCCACTGCGGAAGTGATTGCAAGAACGGGCTGGACTACCGGTAACCTGCTTACTAGATTGAAAGATAATCCTCCCTCGCTGGAAAAATATAGTGTTGTTACTTTGTTAATTGGCGTAAATAACCAGTACCAGGGCGGATCACAGGAAATCTATAAAAAGGAGTTTGCAGAACTTTTAGATAAAGCCATTGCTTATGCAGGCGATAATGTCAATCATGTGTTTGTATTGTCTATCCCTGATTGGGGCGTTACACCTTTCGCTACCAATAGAAACCGTGACTTAATAGCAAAACAAATTGATTCATTCAATATCATCAACAAACAAATCTCTTTTAGCAGAAAGGTAAATTATACTGACGTCACAGACATTAGCAGGCTGGCAGCCAGCAATCCTTCTTTAATTGCCAATGATGGTTTACATCCTTCAGGCCTGCAATATAAATTGTGGGCTGACAGGTTAGTTCCAACCATTCGTGATGCCTTTAAATAATAAAAGATTCTTCAAAATACCGTTTGTAAGAAATCTTGCTGGTGTAATAGCTTTTGTACAACCTTTATGCCCTCAAGCAACTGTAACAATGAAACCACTAGCCGGCAAAGTAATCCTCTTCCTTTGTCAATTTATTCTCAGCAATTTCAATACATCTCCCCCAGGATCAATTTAAAACTAAGCTTAATAATCGCCGCTATACAATTTGTTCATAACAGGTGAACATCTTTTACAGCGACATAGCAGACTTATATCTAATTTTTCAAAAAAAATAAAACCTTAAAGCATGGAATCACATGACTTAATTAAATGGAGCCTTATAATAGGCATTCCCTTATTCGTTTTAATCTTCTACAAATTTATTCTTCGTGTATTCTTTGGCGTTGTAATAGTACCTGAAGATAGAATTGGTTTGGTAACAAAGAAGTTTGTATTGTTTGGTAAACAGCAATTACCTGAAGGCCGCATCATTGCCACCGAAGGTGAGGCAGGCTTCCAGGCACAAACATTACCGCCCGGTGTTTATTTTGGTAAATGGATATGGCAGTACGACATCACCTTTCAGGCATTTACAGTGGTGCCAACAGGGCAACTTGGATTGGTGTTGTCTAAAGATGGTAAAGAATTGGAAACAGGATCTGTATTGGGTCGCAAAGTAGACTGCGATAGTTTCCAGGATGCAGAAGCCTTTTTAAAAAATGGTGGACGTAAAGGTCGGCAAACAGCAGTGATCACTCCGGGTTCGTATCGTATCAATACGTTTTTATTTAGTGTTGAGTTTACAGAAATGACTTCCATTCCTGATAATGCGGTAGGTATTGTAACTACGCAGGAAGGTAAGCCTTTAGAAGAAGGTCAGATTGCAGGCCGGATTGTAGAAGGGCATAATAAGTTCCAGGATGTGGATGTATTTATGAACAATGGTGGTTATAAAGGTTTGCAGGAGCAGGTGATACTGGCCGGTACCTACTTTTTAAACCCATGGTTTGCTAATGTGGAAATGGTAAAGATGACCGAAATACCTATTGGTCACGTGGGTGTAGTGATCAGTTATGTAGGCGCAGAAGGTGTGGATTTAAGTGGTGCAGAATTTAAACACGGTAATATTGTTTCCAAAGGACAAAAAGGCGTGTGGGCGGAACCGCTAGGTCCTGGTAAATATCCCATTAATCCTTACATCATGAAGGTGGAAATGGTGCCAACAACTAACCTGGTATTAAACTGGGCAAGCGCCAGGAGCGAAAGCCATCAACTGGATAAAAATCTTTCTACTATCACGGTAAGAAGTAAGGATGGTTTTCCTTTCAACCTGGATGTTTCGCAGATCATACATATCCCCACAACCGAAGCGCCAAAAGTAATTGCCCGTTTTGGTAACATGAATAACCTGGTAAGCCAGGTACTGGAACCAACCATTGGTAACTATTTTAGAAACAGTGCACAGGATAGCGATGTGATTGCATTCTTAGGTACACGTAAAGAAAGGCAAACATCCGCAAAACAGCATATCGGCCAGGTATTGGAGCAATACAATGTGTTTGGTGTGGATACTTTGATTGGAGATATCGTTCCTCCAGAAAGTTTGATGAAGACATTAACGGATCGTAAGCTGGCAGAGGAACAAAAGATCACATACGAAACAGAAAAGAAAGCACAGGAAACAAGGCAAAGCCTGGAAAAAGAAACAGCCATTGCAGAAATGCAAAAAGAAATTGTAAAGGCAGACCAGGGTGTAGTGATTGCAGAACGCATAGCAGATGCTTCTGTAAAGAAAGCTACGGGTGAAGCCAATAGTGTAAGGTTACAATCAACAGCAGAAGCAGACCGATTAAAATTGTTGGCAAGTGGTGATGCGGAAAGGATACGTGTGTTGGCTAAAGCAAATGCAGAACAGATTGAATTGCTGGCAAAAGCAGATGCTGAAAAAATTTCACTCACCGGTAATGCAGAAGCAGAAAAGATTTTAGCAATTGGTAAATCCAATGCGGAAGCTTATAAACTTTCTGTGGAAGCAATGGGCGGAGATAACTTTACACAATTGAAAGTGATGGAAGCCATCGGTGCACAAAACATCAAGATAATGCCGGATATACTGATTGGTGGAAATGGCGATAGTGCCAATGGGCCGATTAGCGGTTTGCTTGGTTTGAAATTGCTGGAAGAAGTAGCTAAGAAGAATGAAAAGACGAAAGAAAATTAGCATCAATAATTTTCTTGAATAAGGCCGGGAAATTTTTTCCGGCTTTTTTATGCAATTTATTTTTTGGCTGCATCCATCCTGAAAACCTAATTTATGAAGCAGCTACTAACATTATTCTCCCTGCTATTATTTTTTCAAACAGCATTTTCAAAAGATGGGGATGAGGTAAATACAGTTAAAGCAAAACTAACTGGTGTAACCGTTTACCGCTCTGGTGCAGAAATGAATCACCACGCCTCCGCCACACTCACCAAAGGAAACAATGAATTAGTAATTGAAAACATCAGCAATGCCATTGACATCAATAGCCTGCAGGTAAACTGCAGTGGTGCTGTAACGGTGATGGGTGTGGAGTTTAGTACTGATTTTTTAAAGAATGAAACTAAAACGCCAGCAGTAAAAATGCTGGAGGATTCACTAGAAAATGTAAAGGATGCAATAGATAAGAATAAAACCAATATCGCCTTGGTCAATGATCTATTGTCAGTGTTAAAAGCAAACAAAGAAATCAAAGGTAGCCAAACAGGGCTAAGTGTAGCAGAGTTAATGAAGCTGATGGATTATTACAAAACAAAATCTGCCGAGCTGCAGAATGAATTAGCTGCATTGAACAGGAAAGCAATAAAGCAACAGGAGGTGCTTACAAAAATTGAAAACCAATTAGAAGAAGAGCAAAAGAAAAATACTAAAACATTCGGTAAGATTATTTTACAGTTGAACTGTGTGCTGGATGGCAAGTATGATTTCAATCTTTCTTATGTTACGCAAAACGCTTACTGGACGCCGTTTTACGACTTGAAGGCTGATAATATTAAATCTCCTTTGAAAATAGTGTACAGGGCAAAGATTTATCAAACTACTGGTATTGATTGGAAACAGGTGAAGCTGAGCTTATCAACTTCTACGCCTGTACAAACAGGTAATGCACCCATTTTTAAAACCTGGTTTTTGAGTTATGTGAACCCGGTGAATTATTTTAATCGCTCCCTGGCATTGTCTAATACAATTCAATCATTTGCTGCTCCACAATCTAGTAATTTGAATGAGGTGGTGGTTGTAGGATACGGGGCAAAAAGCGAAAATGATGACATTGGATTGCAAGCTGGTACTCCGCTTTACATTGTTAACGGAGTTGAAATGCCGCAATCAGAATTCAATAAACTTCGTAAAAGTGCTTTTAAGTCTTCTGAATTTTTAGGAAAGGATAAAGCTGTTTCAATTTATGGATCCAGAGCAACGGGCGGTGCCACAGTTGTAACCCTCAAAGACGGCCTCGATGACTACATCTCTGTTGCTGATAAAGAACTCAATATTGTTTTTGACATTGACCTGCCTTATGATGTACCTACTAACGGTAAAGCACAAACGGCGGTGCTAAAAGAATATGAAGTGCCTGCTTTTTATAAATTTTATGCTGCACCTAAGTTAGATAAAGATGTATTCTTGTTGGCGGAAGTGCCTGATTGGGAAAAACTGAACCTGCTGCCCGGTGAAGCCAATATTATTTTTGAAGGCACTTATATTGGTAAGTCTTTTATTGATCCGTCTTCTACCATGGATACGCTGAACCTCACAATGGGCCGTGATAAAAGAGTGGTGGTGAAAAAAGAAAAACTGGTTGATTACAGCAGTGTAAAATTTTTAGGCTCCAATAAGAAACAAATATTTACCTACGAGATCACCGTAAAAAATAACAAGAAAGATTCCATTGATATCTTAACAAAAGATCAATACCCAGTTTCGCAGAATAAAGAAGTGGAAGTGGAACTACTGGAATATTCAGGTGCAGCCAATAATGAAGAATTAGGTGTTCTAACCTGGAAATTGAAACTGGCACCCGGAGAAACAAAAAAACTGCGTGTCAGTTACAGTGTAAAATATCCAAAAGATAAAGTTCTGAATTTGTAACACAACCCTTACTGATTGTATACCGGCACTCTTCTTTGAAGAGTGCTTTTTTTTAAACAAGTCATCACTTATATTTCTTTATACACAAGCCCATAAAAAATTATTTTTGCCCTGCATGATCAATCAAACAATCGGGCTATACAAAAATGCTTATACAGGTCTTTCTAAAAGCACCTGGTTATTGTCATTTGTGATGCTGATTAATCGATGTGGCACCATGGTGGTTCCATTTCTTACTATCTACATGACACAGCGCATGGGTGTAGGCATTGGCAAGGCAGCGATGGTAATGAGTATTTTTGGTGCCGGTTCTATAGTAGGTGCACTCATTGGCGGAAAGATCACAGACAGGTTCGGATTTTATTATGTACAACTGGTTGCTTTATCAGGTGGTGGCATTTTATTCATGCTCCTGGGACTAATGAAAAGCTACGCCGCTATATGCGTCACCACTTTTTTTCTGAGCCTGGTAAACGAAGCTTTCAGACCGGCAAACACAGTGGCAGTGGCGCATTATAGTACAGAAGAAAATAGAACAAGGTCTTACTCACTCAATAGGCTCGCTATTAATTTGGGTTGGGCTGTGGGTAGTGCATTAGGTGGTTTTATAGCAGCACATAGTTATCATATGTTGTTTTGGGTAGACGGTATTACTAACATTATGGCAGCAATTTTATTGTATACATTGATGGCTCCATCAAGAAACAAAAGCACACAGCAGCAGCAGCCATATAAAAAGCCCGCTAAAACAAAGTCTGTTTACAGTGATAGGCAATATTTATTCTTTATTGGCTTGCAAATTCTGTTTGCGATGTGTTTTTTTCAGTTGTTTAGTATACTGCCTGTCTATTATAAATCACAATTACATTTATCAGAAAGCTATATTGGACTGGTGATGTCTTGCAATGGCGTATTAATTGTTTTAATTGAAATGGTGCTGGTGTATAAACTGGAGACAAGAGTAAAAAAATTAAATGCTATTGCAACTGGGACTTTAATGGTAGGTTTATCTTACGGTATTTTGAATGCACATTTCATCCCCATCTTGCTACTGCCATTTTTATCAATGCTGATTGTAACCTTTGGTGAAATGCTGGCTATGCCTTTTATGAATTCTTACTGGATAGCAAGAACAGATGCAGGTAACCGGGGCGCCTATGCTGCACTATTTACAATGGCATGGTCTACAGCGCAGGTGCTGGGGCCATTTTCAGGAGGACAGATAGCGGAGCATTATGGCTATGATTTACTTTGGTGGATATCAGGAGCCCTTTGCCTGCTGTTATCTGTTGTTTATTTTATGATGGGCAAAGCATCGCATGCAGGTGCTACTAAAGAGTATGTGTAAACTAAAAAAGGCTGCTCTTTTGAACAACCTTTTTTATCTTTTATTTAATAACTCTATAAAGTTTTCGAAGTAGTATTGGCAGTAATTTTTGATGTAAGCGGAAAGCTTTGCCCCATTGCATCTGCAGTACCCGTTCCTTCTGAAACCAATGTTTTTTCTAACACAATTCCACTATTGGTATCTACTTTAAATTGGCCATTTAATTTTGATGAAAGACTTACCTGCACTTCTGCACCCATTTGCTGCACCGTTTTATTAGTTGTTTGTGTACCAGTAATGTCAATAGTAGCAATATTTTTAATTACATCAGCTACGTTGTAATTACGGTAGATTTTCACACCATCCATTATTAATGAATCAGACCAGGTGTAACCTTTTTTTACTCCCGCAGGTAATGGTACAAAAGCTTCACCTGCAAGCTTTGTAAAATCAACACCACCAGCAATACCCCCCATCGCATCTGCAGCTTCATTTTTACTTGCAGAGTCAGTTGCTACTTCGGTAGCGGTACCGTCTTCTTTAATCTCCATCTGTGTTTCTTTATCAAGAAATTCACTTAGCTTTTTTCCAATCTCATTATTTTCCCTGTCTTCTTTTTTATCTGAGTCAAAGCTAAAAGACTGTCCCATTGCACTACCCTTGATGGTCATTTTTGTAAACTTAGAACCAACCAAAAATGCAGCAGGCTTTTTATCTTTTACTTCCACCTGGTTTTCAACATACGCATCAGAAGTCATTTCAACTGACTGTCCCATCAGTTCAATATTGGTTACAGAATTAATGGTGTTATTCAATTGAATTTTTTGCCCCTTCTTTAAAGCCAGTTTACCGGTGCTGTTTTGTGCATTTGCGTTCAAGCTAACAATGATAACAGCAGATAAAATAAATGTAAATACTCTTAAATGTTTCATATTATAATTAATGTGTTTCTATTGCAAATGTAATGTGTAAAACAACAGCAGTATGTTATGAGAAATAAAAAAGGCTGCAATAAATGCAGCCAGTATCTTTAATTAAAAAGATGCGTAGTTGTTAGACTAATTTAACGTTAACAGCGTTCATTCCTTTTTTACCTTCCTGCAAATCAAATTCCACTTTGTCGCCTTCTTTAACATTGTTGATTAATCCGCTAACATGAACGAAAGTTTCTTTGTTAGAATCGTCATGCTTGATAAAACCGAATCCTTTTTCAGTGTTGAAAAACTTAACGGTACCTTGTGTTTTGTTCATTTTAATTGTATTGTATTAATAAAGTGTGCAAACTAACCTTTTATTTGTTAAAAAGCTATAAAATACACCCTTTATTATTTGATAAAACTGTTAAGTGGTGATTGTGAGTAAGATATGTTTTGAAAAGTTTGATGTCTAAAGTGTTTGAAGCAACAATTCATTGAAGTTTTGCAGTGACGAAAGCTTTAAATCAGAAGCATTAAAGCGGGGATCTTTACTATCGTGTAGTGCTGGAATCACCACACATTTCATCCTGGCTGCTTTAGCTGCAATCAAACCATTGAAGGAATCCTCAAAACAAATACACTGCAGTGGCTCACTTTTTAATGAAGCGGCACAGTTTAGGTATACCTGCGGATGCGGTTTCCCATATTCCAACGATGCCGCAGAACATAATGATTGCAAGTGCTGCCTTAATCCAAGTTTGTCTACCACCACTTTAATCAGGTCCATATCAGAAGAGGATGCTAATCCCATCTTATAATTTTTTTCTGCAAAAAAATTAATGATATGTTCAAGCCCCGGCATTGGCTTACCCTTGCTTTGAACTTTTTCGACTATCACTTTGCTAATAGATTTTTCTGCTGCCGGTGCTTCAGTAAGCGGTATATTAAAATGCCTGAACCACCAGGTTACAAATTCTTTCGTTCTCATGCCGGTGGTAGTATTGTATTGATGAGCGCTGATTTGAATATTATAGTTTTTAAAAACTTCATCTGCTGCTTCTTTCCACAATGGCTCTGAATCTATCAGCAAGCCATCCATATCAAAAATTACTGTGTTTAAGTGCATGGGTGCAAATATATTTATTCTGTTGTTTGCAACTTTGTTTTCATCTGCCTGTCCCGGGAACAGTATGTTTTCAGATGTTTACTAAAACGATATTTTATTATCTTGCACAAACGATTGTATTCTTAAACGTATTTGAATGGCTAGTTTTTTAGACAAACTTAAAGAATCAAAACTCGTTAAGGGTCCCATCTATGCTATAGTAGGCGCCATTACCTACCCGGGGCTGTACCTTATCAATAAGCTGCAGGTGAATGGTATGGAAAAGTTGCAGAATTTACCAAAACAAAATGTACTGTTTGTAAGCAATCACCAGACTTATTTTGCTGACGTGATCACTTTTCTTCACATCTTTTGTGCCGTAAGCTGGAGAAAAAAACATAACCTGGGCATTCCCTATTATTTGCTCTGGCCTTTTACAAGAGTAAAGTATGTGGCTGCAGAAGAAACAATGAAAGCCAGTTTCATCAGCAAATTATTTACGCTGGCAGGCGCACTAACGGTAAAGCGTACATGGAGAACAGAAGGTACGGAAGTAAGACGCAATCTTGATCCCAGCGATACCCGTAAAATAGAAAGGGCATTAAGAAATAATTGGGTCATTACTTTTCCGCAGGGAACTACCAAGCCATTTGCACCCGGCAGAAAAGGAACTGCGTTTATCATTAAGCAAACAAGGCCGATAGTGGTGCCTGTAGTGATCAATGGCTTTTGGCGGGCATTTAATAAAAAAGGATTAAAGTTTAAAAAGAAAGGTTCGTTGCTTTCTGTAACCTTTAAAGATCCGCTGGAGATTAATTATGATGACACCAGCGAAAATATTTTGGAGAAAATCATGGATGCCATTGAGCAAAGTAAAAAATTCATGCTCAAGGGCAAACATCACCTCATGACCAAAATTGATAAATAAAGCTTCCCAACTTGCCATGCTTACTGCCTGATTTTTAAAATCATACTGGTATCAGGCTTTTATCGTAATTACTGCGGTTGCTAAGTATTTATAATTAGCTTTGGCACAAACCCATAAACAATATGACTGCTACTTTCACAAGAACTTGCTTTGTTATATATATCTTTCTCTTTTGCATTACCCAACACCTGGTTGCTCAAATTGATTTATCAGGAAGGGTAGAAGACGCTGAGACAAACAAACCTATTGCCAATGCCAGTGTGTATTTTAGTAATACAACTATTAGCACTTATACAAACGACCAGGGCGCTTTTGAATTCAAACAACTGCGATTGATTAACACAAATATTATTGTTTACTCTCCGGGTTATGAATTGTTGGCATTTAAACCCACAACAAAAAATATTGAAGGAAGAAAAATTGTATTCAAGCTAAAGCTTACAGAAGCGTCAAAGAATAAGCTGCAAGTGAATTCTGAGGAGCGAAAGGAGGCGATTAAGGCATTTGAAGAAAAACTGCTTGGCTTAACAAAGGAAGCCAGCGAATGTGAAGTGCTGAATGAAGATGCTATTTATTTTTTAGCAGGAGAAACAGCTACGTCTTACAAAGTGATGTCAGATACGCCATTGATCATCGTTAACAAGCGGTTGGGTTATCGCATTAACTATAACCTGGTGGAATTCACAACGGATTTTATTCATGGGGAACACATGCTTGATGGTTTTGCTATGTATACAGAAATGGGTAATCCCAAAGACTTTATCGATAACCGCAAAAGAGTTTATCAGGGAAGTTCCATGCATTTTTTTAGATCCCTGGTTAATCACAGGTTGTACCAGGAGCAGTTTGAAACCTACTGGATGAAACCTGTGCCCAGCAAATCTGTATTAACCTCGCCACCGCCTAATTTACTTTGGACTGATAAAGACACCGCTTTACTGGAACCTGCAAAGCCAATGGATATTTTATTTATTGATAGTAGTAATGAATTATCCATTCGGTCTCCTTTTAAACTGCTTATTTATTATGCTAAAAATCCTTACGGAAAAAATTATTTAATTAACAATGGATTAGTAGATGGAATGGTAGCCAAAGGAGTAAGATCTTTTCTGCGTTTTTCAGCACCTTCAGTTGGGATCAACTATTTGGGAGTGCTGGACGATTATAGCAATGTAGAGTATACTGGCTATTGGCAATATGAATTGTTAGCTAATAAATTACCACTGGATTATGATCCCGGAAATTAATTATTAACGAATAATGCCTTTAACTCTTCTGCATCCTGCGCTTTCATTTTACCGCCTAGTATTAATCTTAGTTGGCGTCTTCTTAATGCACCATCATACAGCATTTTTTCTTCTTCAGTGCCAGGTGTCACTTTTTCTACAGCCCTGGGCCTGCTGTTAGGATCCAGCGCTACGAATGTATAATAAGCTTCATTGCTTTTATAACGGTATTGTTGTATCACATCCTCTCCCCACACTTTTAAATGTATTTCCATGCTGCTGGTAAATACCCTTGTTACCTGTGCCTCTATATGTACCACATTGCCCAGTTTAATGGGGTTGTCAAATGAAATATTATCAACAGAAGCTGTAACCACTGGCGAACCGCTATGCTTCATTGCAGACAATGCTGCCGCAATATCCATCCAGTACATCAGGCGGCCACCCATCAGGTTGCCAAATGTATTCGTATCGTTGGGCAATACGAGTTCCGTCATTACTACCAGTGATTCACTTGCTTTCTTTTCCATAACTAATTTTTGTAAAGATAAAGGGTTAGTGGAAGATAAATTCAATGTGCTACATCCTTACCAGTTGGTGTTCTCTTAAGTCATCCAGGGTAAGTGCGGTTCCATTGTTTAGGTTTTTGTATTGAATCATGTCGCAGAGAAATGCTTTGTGATCACCTGCTTCAAAACTATTGATCACTTTCAAATGCATTACTGCAATACAATTTTTTAAAACAGGATAGCCGTTCCAGTGAGTGAGTTCATTTCTTTTCTCAAGCCTGCTCATTTTATTGATTGTTTTACCTGATTTTTTTCCAAGCAGGTCAACCAACCGGTATTGGGTGCTGGCAAGTAATTGCAAAACAAATTCACCAGTTGCTTCTACGTTTTCCAGTGTTTGTGTTCCATGATAGACACCACAGATAAAACGTTTGGGCTGCATGCTGATGCCGGTTACATAAGTAATGATGTGCATGTTATCAGCACCATCTCCTTTACTGCTGATGCTGTACACAGGAAGATTAACCCGGTTCCAGGGTTTCTTTAATGTGATTTTTTCAGGAAGCTTTTTGTTCATTGTCAAGTGAAGCTAAAAAATTGGCAGCATTATCTAAATGTTCTTTTTGTTTTGCTGCAGTCATTTTATCAAAGGTTTTTATCAGCATGCCCAGGCGCTGGTTTTTTGAAAGCACCTCCCGGTTCACATGCATAAAGCGCCAAAACAATCCATCCCATATGGCTGTCCATTTGCCTTTTGGATAATCACTCATTTTTAATAAATAATTGCTGCTGCTGATGTATGGCTTGGTCATCATTAAGCCACCATCTGCAAACTGCGTCATACCATATACGTTTGGCACCATTACCCA
>CAZDHQ010000005.1:0-21501 GCA_964505135.1 uncultured Ferruginibacter sp. | reverse complement strand
TATATTACTCATTTTACACCTCCTTGTTTTTGAAGTTTGGCAGCTGTGTGAATGGCTTTCCTGATTCTTGGATAAGTACCGCAGCGGCAAATGTTTCCACTCATTGCATCGTCAATGTCCATATCAGTTGGTTCCGGAATTTCTTTTAGCAATACGGCTGCTGCCATAATTTGTCCTGATTGGCAATAGCCGCATTGTGGTGCATCTTCCATTATCCATGCTACCTGCAGTGGATGGCTATTGTCTTTTGACAATCCTTCAATGGTGGTAATTTTTTTACCAACTGCTTTAGACACTGGTGTGGTGCAGGAACGAATGCCCTGTCCATCCAAATGAATGGTGCAGGCACCACACTGGGCCACACCGCAACCATACTTGGTGCCGGTAAGACCGATTACATCACGTATTACCCACAGTAAAGGCATATCTGCCGGAACATCTACGCTGTACTGTTTTTCATTGACCGTTAACTGGATCATGATTATGTATTTGAAAGTTTACAACTAAAAATTGCTACTGTTTATGGCTGGTAAGTCTTTATAAAAATGGAACACGAAAAATACAAACTTATCCTGATAACTGCTATTGATTTTTTTATTAATTGATAGCTAACAAATAGGCTGGCAATTAGTTTACTCAATTCAACTGCTGTTTGCTGCAATTCATACAAGCTGTGAATGCAGCCCTTTTCAGTGCAATATAGTTTTGCGTCACAAAAATCAAAGCCATGAACAAAAAACTGTACACGCTGCTGATAGCGCTTGCTCCTGTGCTTACCCATGCACAATTTGGAGGCCTTGTGAACAAGGTTAAGAATAAAGTAAATCAACGGATTGATAATAAGGTTGACAAGTCCATTGATAAAACACTGGACAAAGCAGAAGGAAAAAACACCGCTGATAATACCACAGCAGCTGCTTCTGCCGCCAATAATGAAACTGCTGAAAAAGCAGCTGCGCCTGCAGTAAATGCTTTTTCAAAATATGATTTTATACCGGGGAAAGAAATCGTTTACTACGACAATTTTGAAAATGATGCCATGGCAGAACTGCCCACCGGCTGGAATACCAATGGCAGCGGTGAAGTGGTAACCCTGGATAAATTCCCGGGCAAATGGTTGAGACTGCATAAAAGCTTTGTTTATTTAAGCGCCAATACAAAAGACTTTAGTGAAAATTTTACTGCTGAGTTTGATGTGGTAATGCAGTTGAAAAATAACGGGTGGATGTTCCCGGAATTTATCGTAGGTCTATTTGCTACCGCTGGTGAAAACGGAACCGAAAATGTTTTTTTAAGAGAATATAACAAGAATGCCGCCGTGGTTGCCACTATTTATCCTGCAATGAATAATAGCAGCAGGCTAAACCTGGAATCTTTTAATGAAAAGGCAACCTACTTCAAAAGTGATGTAAAAGAATATGGCGCTCTTGAAAAATATTACGGCGTGCCGGTACATATAGCAATACAGGTACAGAAACAGCGCTACCGGTTATGGATAAACGAAACCAAAGCATTTGATGTGCCAAAGGGAGTGCCCGCAGAAAAAATGCTGAACCAGGTTATGTTCAAACTGGGCAGCACCAATTATGCAGAAGAACAATATGGCATTTTTATCAGCAATATTAAAATTGCAAAGGGTGTGGAAGATACAAGACACCGCTTATTGGATGAAGGCAAGTTTAGCACCACCGCCATTTTGTTTGATGTAAACACCGCCAACCTGAAACCTGAATCTTTTGGTGTGATAAAAGAAATAGCCGGGGTAATGGAAGAACATGCTGAGATTAAGGTAAATATTATTGGCCATACCGACAGCGACGGCAGCGATGCAGCCAACCTGGAGCTTTCAAAGAAAAGAGCCGCTGCGGTAAAAGAAGCAATCGTAAAAGAATTTGGTATTGATGAAAGCAGGATAGAAACTAACGGCAAGGGTGAAACGCAGCCCGTGGCGGACAATAAAACAAAGGAAGGCAAGGCTGCTAACAGGAGGGTAGAATTTATAAAACTGTAATTGGTATATAAGCAATCAATTTTTAAAACAAAAACAAATAGCACATGAAAAAACTAATCATTCTTTTTGCTGGAGCACTGGTAACGGCTACAGCATTCTCCCAGGTATCCGTAGGTATACAGGGAATTGGCAACCTTGGCAGTGCAAAATTTACTGCTGCTGAATTAAGTTCTTATAACAAAACAATGAAGGCCATGCCGGGCGGCGGAGTGGTGGCAGATTTTCAACTGACAGACAAAGTAGCCATTCGTACAGGCATTAATTTTTTACAGAACGGTGTAAAGTTGAAAGCATCTGAAGAAGGTACTGCTGGTGAAATTGATAAAGTGGATGTGGAAGCAACCACCAAATTAAACTACCTGCAGGTGCCATTAAACTTGCTATACACCAGCTCCGGCTCGGCCATTAAGTTTTTTGCAGGTGCTGGCCCTTATTTTTCTTATGGCATCAGTGGTAAACTAAAAAGCATAGCTACTACTCACTACAGCAGCGGTGAAACAGAAGTAGAAAAAGAAGAAAGCGATGCATTTAAAAAAATAGAAGGAGAAAGCTTGTTTAAGCGTGCTGACATTGGTGTGGGTGCAATAGCCGGTGTGAAATTTCCCAATGGCATGTTTGCAAACGTAGGCTACCAGTACAGCTTAGCCAATATCAATAAAGGCGAAGGCTCTTATAAAAGCCGTGGACTGCAGCTGACCATCGGCTATTTCTTCTGGAGAAACTAAGGCTTTTTGATCAGGGTTTATATAACCGCCATGGGAAACTGTGGCGGTTTTTGTTTTGGAGATTTGTATTTCTCTGTGGCCTCTGCGCCTCTGCGTGAGAATATTTTTTGCACGCTGAGGCGCTGGGCTCGTTGCGGTAGAAAGTCGGCCGTTTTTTTCTTTGTATTCTCTGCGCCTCTGCGTGACATTTCTTTGCTTACAGGCAGAGGACGCTGAATGTAGAAGGCAATCATCTTTCTGCCAATTGATACCGTTTTCTCTTCAATTCATACAGTCATTACTTTAGCCAGCTTACCTACAATGCTACCTTGCATTCACTTTCTTATAAAATAATCATAACCGTAAAAATTTAAAGTCATGAACAAACAAACCATTTTAGTAACCGGCGCTACCGGCGCACAGGGCGGCAGTGTGGCAAAAGCATTGCTGGCACAAGATCAATTCAACGTTCGCATACTTACCCGCAATGCAGCTTCTGCCAAAGCAAAACAATTAAGTCAAATGGGTGCTGAGATTGTGGAAGGAGACCTTGACAATAAACAAAGCCTGCTAGGTGCAATGAAAGATTGCTATGGCGTGTTTGGTGTAACCAACTTTTGGGAACATTTTCAAAACGAATACCAGCAAGGGAAGAATTTAATTGATGCAGTAAACGCATCCGGCATACAGCATTTTGTGTACAGCGCTTTACCCAGTTACAGTAAGTTGAGCATGGGCAAATATGCAGTACCGCATTGTGATATAAAAGCCGACCTGGAGCAATATGCCCAATCGCTGGAGATCCCATCCACCTTTGTTCACGTAGCATTTTATTATGAAAACTTCCTCACTTTCTTTCCGCTGCAGGATGATGGCAATGGTAATTTATTTTTTGGTTTTCCGCAGGGAGATACCAAACTGGCTGCAGTAAGCGTGGAAGACTGTGGTGCAGTGGTGGCAGGCGTTTTCAATCATCCGCAGGAATACATCGGAAGAAAAGTAGGTATCGTTGGCGATGATAAAAGCTGTGCAGAATATGCGGCTATCCTTAGCCGTGAGTTGGGTAGAAAGGTTTATTTCAGGCATATTAACAGGGACTTATATGCAGCCATGGACTTTCCAGGTGCAGAAGAACTGGCCAATATGTTTGAAGTGCAAAGGCTCCATATTTCCAATAGGTTATTGGATTTAATTGAAAGCAATGGGCTCAATCCATTGATGCAGTCTTTTGAGCAATGGGTTAGAACAAATAAAGCAGCATTGGAAGCTGTAATGCCGGCAGCACTTGCAGCAGACACCGTGTATTAATTTTCAAATGATACAATTCATGTATGCATTATCGCAATTCATGTAAAGCGCAATTGTGAAGGCATCATGAGCTTAGTAGCTTGCAGCGGTTTTAAAAACATAGGCATGAAAAATATTCTTACAACAACATCGCTATTGGTGCTTGCAATAGCTGCTATCATAACGGCATCCCTCAATCACCAGCGGGCAAATGAAACACCACTGCATGAGTGGGAGAAAGCTTATGTGCAATACAACGAACCGCTGCTCATCACCGATTCAATTTTTACTTATCATCAATAATACAACAGTCATGAAAAAAACGATCCTGGTTTTATCCGCCGTTGCCATCAGCGTTACCATTACGATGGTAGCCTGTACTAACGGTAACACAGAAACAACAAAAGAAAATGTAGCTGTAAGCAAAGACAGTTTAATTAAAAGAGGTGAATACCTGGTTAGCATAGCAGGTTGCGACGATTGCCACAGTCCCAAAAAAATGGGCCCTCAGTGTCCGGAATTAGACATGGACAGAAGATTATCCGGTTATCGTTCTGAACTGCCTTTTCCTAAGGTAGATACCAATGTAATCAAGCAGGGATGGGCTTTAGGCAATCCTGATCTTACCGGCTGGGCAGGCCCGTGGGGAGCTTCTTTTGCCGCCAACATTACCAGCGATGAGTCAGGTATTGGCAACTGGACTTTAGAGCAATTTAAAAAAGCATTTACACAGGGTAAATGGAAAGGTATGGATAACAGCCGTCCGCTGATGCCACCAATGCCATGGCAGAATTATAGAAAAATGCATCCTGAAGATGTGGAAGCCATCTTTCTCTATTTAAAATCAACTAAGCCTGTTAGGAATGTAGCACCGGCAATTAAGTCTTTTGATAGGTTATAGAAATAAACAAGGAAGAGATGAAAAAGGTATTGGTAATATATGCTCACCCGGATGATAAAAGTTTTAATGCGGCATTACTGGAAAGAACGGTAACAACAATCAAGCAGGCAGGACATCATTGCATCGTAATTGATTTGTATAAGGAAGGATATGATCCCGTATTGACCACCTTAGAAATGAGAGGCGGCGTAAGTGAATACACCAGAGCATACCAGCGTTTGATTAAGAGCGCAACCGATATCATTTTCATCTTTCCTGTTTGGTGGTTTAGATCACCAGCCATCATGGAAGGTTTTATTGACAAAACATTTGTTCCAAAATTTGCCTATCGCTTCAAGCAAATCATTGGTAAATATGGTATGCCCATTCCGATGCTGAAGGATAAAAATGTATTGGCATTTATTACGCATGGTGCACCTGCATTGCCGGTGAAGACGTTGTATGTAAATGTAGTGAAGTATCGCTTCCTGCTGGGCTTTTTAAGTTTTTGCTTTAATGTGTTTAAATGTAGAATTGTGCAGTTATGGTCAGTGCCGTTTATCAGTGAGGCAAAAAGAAAAAGTTATTTGGATAAAGTGGAACGCATTGTTAAGAAACGCCTTGGTAAAGCAGCTAAGGAAGGTACTGCAACGAAGAAGGCAATACCAGCAGAGCAATATTGATGTATGAAAAAAGCTGTTAAATATAATTTGATCACCTATGCAGTATGCCTGCTTATTGCAATTGTAGGTATATGGTACGGAACAGCGTTAATCAAAACAAGTCCTTCAATAAGGCTTTGGGATTTTAGCAATGTTCTTTTATTGCTCGTTGCAGTTCCCTTCTTGTTTTGGCAAACCAAAGCAGGGCTACCTGATTTTTGGGATAAAAAGATTTCAAATAAAAACCGCTTTCTTTTTCCATTGCTGATAGGAATTGGTTTTGCTATCCTGGATGTGCTTGTATTTGAAGTGTTGATACCGCATGCGCCTTACGCAGCGTTACCGCCGTTTACCCAGCCATTTCCTTACTCCTTGTTGCTTTATTTTTCAGGTGCTGTGGAAGTGGAAGTTTTTTATAGGTTGATACCATTAACAATCCTCTTGTTTATTGGCAACACATTCAGGCAGGGAAAGTATTATTCAGCTTTCTTTTGGGTAGCTGCTGTATTAACGTCGCTACGTGAGCCATTGGAGCAATTGCCTGCTGGTGATTTGCTATTAATTATTTACAGCCTGGTTACTGGTTTCCTAATGAATTTTTTACAGGCCACCTGGTACCGCAAGGCGGGATTTCTTGCTTCGCTTTTTATCCGTTTGGGACATTATTTAATATGGCATATTTTGTTGGGTATTTACATTCAGTTTGTACAATTACATCAACTATGACATTGGAACATGTTGCCATCTGGACAAATGACATTGAAAGACTGAAATCATTTTACTGCACTTACTTTGATGGTGTGGCCAATGAAAAGTATTTCAATTCAAACAAAAACTTTGAAAGCTACTTTATCAGTTTTGCATCCGGTGCAAGACTGGAGATTATGCAAAAGCCTGGTATACCAAACAATTTGAATGATACCATTACACAACAACACACAGGCATCATTCATTTAGCATTTGGTGTAGATACCATGCGGCAGGTAGATGAGAAAGCCAGAGCGTTTGCTGCTGCAGGTTATCCTATTCTCAGTGGCCCAAGAAAAACAGGTGATGGATATTATGAGTTTGAAACACTGGATCCTGATAATAACCGCCTGGAAGTAACAACGCTTTATACAGGTGATGCTTAATGCAGCCTGTTCATTGATAAAAAACAAAGCCATGAAAAGAATTGTAACAGCCTTGCTGGTGCTGGTATTGGCATCATGCGGCAAAGATGAACCTACTATACCTGTACCTGTGCCCACAGATACATTGAGTGATGCAAGAACCGTTTTGCTAAAAGAGGTAAACGAGCTAAAGCTGCCCAGTCCTTTTTTCAAGTTTGTATATGATGAAGACCGCTTTGTTACAGAAGCATCTTTTGCTTCCAGTCTTGATGTGTATAAGATGGAGTATGAAAACAAACGGGTGAAAAAAGTAAGCAATACAAAAAACGGCAGGTATATGCTGTACAATTACAGCAATGGAAAAGTGGCGTCCATTGATGAGTTTGGTTTGAACAACCAGCAATTGGTGAGCTATGAATTTTTATACAATACAACGGGTAAACTAGTACAAGTGAACTGGAAATTATTTGCAGAGAACGCAGGAGGTGAAATTTATAAGCAACATAAATTGAGCTATCATGCAGATGGTAACCTGGCCAGGCTTGAATTATGGTCAAATGAATCCGGTCCGCTGCAACTATCCAGCACACAAACATTTGATGAGTATGACAATAGCACCAACGTGGATGATTTCTATTTGCTAAAAGAATTCTTTGACAGCTTTCTTTTTCTCCCACAGGTGAAGTTGCAAATCAACAATCCACATAAGCACAATATTAGCAACGGTGATAACGAATTTGAAATCACCTATACGTATGATTTCAATGGAAACAATTTACCTGTTAAAAAATCGGGACTAATGAAACAGACAAAAGGGCCAGACGAGGGTAAAACTTTCAACCTTTCAAGCACCTTCTCTTATTATTAAAACAAAAAATCCGTTTTTAATCCGTCCAACCCGTTTCATCCTGTGCTATCATCGCCGCAATAGCAACCTGGTAAGTCCTGCTACGGAAACAACCGTCCATGTTGCTTCTAAAATAACAAAGGGGAGATAATTGATTAAATAACTGGCATAGCAGGCCAATGCAGCACCTGCAATGTTCATCACAAAAAATAGTTTTCCTTCTTTGGGTATGATAGAGAAGGTATTTAAAAAATAGGCGATCAATATTAATCCAACACCAATGGTGCCAATCACATCATTATAACTCATGCAGTAAAGAATTTATCTAACAAACGGTACAGGTCTTTTTTATCTTTTTGAAAATGCGTGTATCCTTTACGGATAGTGTCAGCAGACTGGATGTATTTGCCCTCACCTTTTACATGCGCATAAAAATGAAGCAGGTCATCTGCCAGCAATTCATTCATTTCAAAGTGAAACAATAAGCCCAGTACATTGTTGCCCACAGCAAAAGCCTGGTGCTTACAACTCTCTGATGAAGCCAGTAATACAGCATGCGGTGGAAGATCAAATGTATCGCCATGCCACTGAAATACATGATAGGGCGGGTTATTAAAATGATGAAAGAGGGGATGCTGCAGAGCAGCTGCAGTAAAATGAATAGGCCAGAAACCAATTTCAATTTCTTTGGCTGCATACACTTGGGCACCCATTGCGTCTGCAATCAATTGTGCACCGAGGCAGATGCCCAATATTTTTTTGCCGGCATCTATTGCTGATTTAATGAATGCTTTTTCTGCTGCCAGCCAGGGGTATTTTTCTTCTTCGTATACATTCATATAGCCGCCTAAGATGAGCAATGCATCAAAGGAATCCAGCGAAGGCAAAACAAAATCACGGTTGAAAAAATACGTATAACTAATAGGATGATGATGGGCTGCAGCCCAATCTGCAATGCTGCCAGGGTGTTCAAAAGCTACATGCTGCAGGCAATGGATTTTCATATAACAAGTTTTAAAAGTACAACTATCGCCGCCTGAAACTCACCACTGGTATGCCACCCTCTTCATCTGCCTTTCTGCGGTCGAAAAATTTAATAAGGATGATGCCAAACGCAAAACCACCAATATGCGCTGCATAAGCTACACCATCATTGCCACCACCAAACACACCCAATCCGCTTACTACCTGGAACGCAATCCAGAAACCCAGCGCCACCCATGCCGGCACCGAGAAGATAAAACGAAATAGCAACAGCATATTTACTTTCTTCCTTGGATATAAAATCAGGTAAGCACCCAGCACACCACTGATAGCACCAGATGCACCAAGGCTTGGTATCAATGAATTTTGTCCTGCATAGTAAGTAGCAAATACATGGCTGAGTGAAGCCAGCACACCACATACCAAATAAAACAATAAATAACGGAAGTGACCAAGGCGATCTTCCAGGTTATCGCCAAATATCCAGAGGTACAACATATTGCCGATAAGATGCAACCAGCCGCCATGCATGAACATGGAGGTGATGGTGGTAAGAAAAACAGGTATTGGTGTAACACCCAGTCCGGGGATATGAAATTCATGTCCCGTTGCCTGGTCTACTAACACTTTTGGAGCAGTTACAATATCCGTTCCCGTTAGTATCTCGGCTGGCACAGTAGAGAATGCATAGGTAAATTGATCATTGTGTCCCATGCCCTGCAAGAGAATAAACACCAGCACATTGGCAATGATCAGCAGGTAATTGATGTATGGTGTTTTGATCCTGTCTGAATTATCATCGCTGATGGGAAAAAGCATGAGGAGTGTTTTGTTAAAGGTACTTACGATATTTCACACGTGCAAAGAGGTTTCACACAAAGAGACAAAGGAAACAACGGAACAAAGATTGATGTGAAGGTTTGCACGCAAAGACGCAAAGACACAAAAGACGTTGTCTCGTTGTAATCGTTGTTTTCGTTGTGTGAAAGCCTTCGTGTGAAACAAAAAATCGCTACTGATCAACTCATTGCCCCTACTTTTGTTACATCAATATGCAATCAACCAACGCTTTTCCAAACAAACACATCACCCTTGTAGGCGGCGGTATCATGAGCGCCACGCTGGGCATCTTGTTAAAAGAACTCAATCCCAATTTCAGCATTACCATTTTTGAACGCTTACCCAAAGTAGCAGAAGAAAGCAGCAATGCCATGAACAATGCAGGTACCGGCCACTCTGCCTTTTGTGAACTGAACTATACACCGGAAAAAGCAGACGGCAGCATTGATATTTCCAAGGCAGTAAAAATTGCTTCTGCTTTTGAATTATCAAAATCATTCTGGAGTTACCTGGTAAGCAAAAATTATTTCAGTAACCCGGAAGCCTTCATCAACAATATTCCGCATATCAGTTTTGTATGGGGCAAAGAAAATTGTGCCTATTTAAAAAAGCGCTACGAAGCAATGAAGCAGCATCCGCTCTTTGCTGCAATGGAATTCTCTGATGACCTGGCAGTGCTGCAGCAATGGATGCCGCTGGTGATGAAGGGCAGGGAATCCACCCAATTTGTAGCCGCTACTAAGATGGATCTTGGTACGGATGTGAATTTTGGTAATCTCACCAGGGCACTGTTTGATCACCTCACCAGCCTGCCCGGCGTGGAGCTTTTGTTGAATCATGAAGTAAGGGATTTGCATAAAGAGGAAGATGGTACCTGGTTAATTGATTATACCGATCTGAATTTTGACAACGATTACCAGCGTTTTACTGACATGGTCTTTTTGGGTGCAGGTGGCGGCGCATTGCCGCTGCTGGAGAAATCTGATATCAAAGAAGCAGAAGGCTATGCAGGCTTTCCTATCAGTGGTTTGTGGCTGGTGTGTAATAACCAAACAGTAGTGGAACAACACAATGCCAAAGTGTACGGTAAAGCAAGTGTAGGTGCACCGCCCATGAGTGTACCGCATTTGGATACAAGAATTATTGATGGTAAAAAGGCTTTGCTCTTTGGCCCCTTTGCAGGCTTTAGCACCAAGTTCTTAAAAAATGGTTCTTATTTTGATTTGCCTGCCAGCATTGAGTTTGACAATGTCAAATCAATGTTAGGAGCAGGGGTACACAATATTGCCCTCACTAAATATTTGATACAGCAGTTACGTCTATCCGAAGAAGACCGCATCAAAGACCTGCAGCAATATTTTCCTTTAGCAGAAGCCAAAGACTGGCAATTGGCCACGGCAGGGCAAAGAGTGCAGGTAATAAAAAAAGACGATGAGGAGTGGGGCAAACTGGAGTTTGGAACAGAACTGGTGCACAGTGCCGATGGTACACTCGCTGCATTATTGGGTGCCTCACCTGGTGCATCCACATCGGTGAGTGCGATGCTGGATGTATTGGATTGCTGCTTCGCTGATTTAATGCAAACAGCGGAATGGAAAAATAAACTACAGGAGATAGTGCCGTTGTATGATCATGGTATTTCTATGGAAGAAATTTTACAACACAGGGAAAAGAATGGTGTGGTATTGCATTTAGATGATGTATAGTTTATCTAAAAATAATCTTGCTTCAATTGGAGAAATTAGAACTAAACCATTAAGGGATTAAGAAGCATTAAGGCATTAAAAAATTCTCTTTCTTGTTTGAAAGTAACTCCTAAGAAGCAGGCTTCATAAATCAAACTTAATATCCTCAATTCCTTAATGGTTAAAAAATCTTTATGGTTACCCACAAAAAGGCCCGGCTTTTAACAGCCAGGCCTTTTTTTAAAACTTATTTAATTATTAATACCCCTGGTTCTGTACCAAATAATTGGGCAGGTTAGATGCACCATCTATCGCAGTCTGCGGAATTGGGAATACCCTTTTGTTTTTATCTGTACTTGTTTTCTCCGTCCATGGATCTTCGTATTTTCCAAAGCGGATCAAATCAGTACGCCTGTTCATTTCCCAGTAAAACTCAAAACCTCTTTCTCTCAGCAATATGTCTAAAGTTAATGAACTCAGCTCAGTAGGCTGCACTGCATAAGCTGTTCTTGCCATACGCACCGTATTTACATCAGCCAAAGCACCGGCGGCATCCCCTTTGCGAAGTTTGGCTTCTGCTCTCATAAAATAAACATCAGCCAATCTTAAAATAGAAATATCTGCTTCACCAAAATTTCTTCCACTGGATGATTTACGGCTAAACTCATATTTTTCTACACGATAGCCGGTGGAGTAATTACTGCCTTCTGTAGTAAAATCAACCTGCTCTGTAAAATTCACTGGCAGGTTTGGATTGCTACGGGACGCATTGTACAATTTACCTACTTTAAACAATCCATTATCGCATTTTACAAATACACCATTTTGACGAATCAGCCCATACTGCTGGCCACGTAAAATGCCCCGGTCAATATTAAAATCTGCAACGCAGCTATCACCGGGATTGGTGTAGATAGAAATGTTTTGCTTATAAAACCGTGGATCAGCCTGCGCTGGATCCACGCTGCCATAAGCACTTACCCAGCTCTGGTAAAAAGTGGGTGTAATAGCTGGGCCATCTGTACCGTTGGCAGCAGGAAATTCAGGAAGTGGAAACTGGTCGCCTGATAAAGAAAAATAAGCCATGCGGTTATGACCATTCAGGTCGGCACGCTGGTCTACTGCAAAGATCAACTCCTTGTTATTGTGATTGTCATTTCCAAAAATGGCAAAATAATCAGCAGATAAATTATACGGACCTGCGTTGATGATTTTATCGCAGTAGCTGATCACTTCATCCAGGTCTTCTGTTTTAAACTGCACTGCATCTGCATACCTGTCACGATAAACACCTGCATTCAAATCGAGCCTTGCAATCAATCCCCACACACCAGCTTTGGTAAGCCTTCCGGGGCCGGTGGTATTATCCAGCGAAGGCTCAGCTGCAAGCAGTTCTGACTTAATGTAATCAATGGCTTCCTGCCCACGAATGATAGTAGAAACAGAAGCAGGATCTTCTTTAATAAAGGATATGCCAAAAAGGTCAAGGCTCAGCAGGTTATAGAAGGCACGCATGGCCCTTGCTTCAGCCAGGTAAGCTTGAGCAGAAGGCGCAGGGCTATTCTTTAAGCTGGTGATAGCAGTTACTGATCTTGACAATTCCTGCACAATCAGGTTCCAGGTATCTCTTACATTGGGATCGGTGGTGGCTGTTTCATGCTTGTGAAGTGAAATATAAATACCATTATCACCCCAGTCTGTTCCACCACGGTAAGGCAGGATGGCTTCATCTGTAGATATTTCCTGCAGGGCAAAATAAGTAGTGTGACGGTAAATGTCCGGGAGCCTTGCATACACCGGGGCTATTAATCCATCAGCAATTTGCTGGTCGGTAAGGCCGGTAGTTACCAGCGATTCATCCAGTACCTTTTCATTCAATTTGGTACAGCCTGCACCCAGCAGCAGGGCGGAAAACAACAGGCTGTTTAAATAAAATCTTTTCATTGTATAATATTTTAATAATGTCTTAATGATATTGAGTAGTATCCCTTTTTTTTAAAGTGTGATATTTAATCCAAAAATGATGGACCTGGCTTTTGGATAACTCAGGTAATCAATACCGGATGAAATAACGCCATCACCACTGGTACGGTCAATATTTACTTCAGGGTCATATCCGTTGTACTTGGTTATCACAAACAAATTTTGTCCTGTAACAGAAACCCTTACCGCACTGGCCCATTTTAAAATACTGTTTTTAGTACCAAAACTGTAACCCAGCGCCAGGTTGTTTAACCGGAAAAATGCACCATCCTTTAAATAACGGGTACTAATACCCGCTGCATTGCTGGTGGATTCTTCAGGGCTTCCGATGCCTTCTGCTGTTACGTTGATGCCTTTCACCAGCCTTGCTTTGTAAAAAAAGCTGTTGGCCGTGTTGTCATAAATTTTATTACCGGATACACCGTTAAAGTTGGCTGCTAAATCAAATCCTTTATAAGCCACGGTTCCTGAAATATTGTACAGCTTATTCGGCAACGCCGTGCCGGCTGCAATACGATCTTTATCTGAAATAATACCATCACCATTCACGTCCCTGTATTTGCTGGTACCATCTGCATTAAAGCCAATAAAGTCAAGCAGGTAAAAAGTTCCCAGCGGCTGGTTGTTTACATAGCCATTTAATGTGGCTGATGTAAGACCTGAGCCAGATGCAGAACCTGATGTGATAACAGCATAAGGAGAGTTTGTAACCTTATTGCTGATGAAAGTGATATTACCGCCAAAGCTGTAAGTAAGCCCTTTCACCGTTGTTTTCCGGTACTCCAGGTCAAGCTCCAGGCCCTGGTTGGTAATCTTCATGTTATCAATATTGGCAAAATAATTAGAAACTGGCTGCACAGGATCTGCTGGTGTAGAGTTCAGCAAAATATTGCTGGATATCTTTTTAAACACATCAATTGATCCATTTAGTTTGCCTTTGAGTAAACCAAAATCAATTCCGATATTGGTTTGTTTGGAAACCTCCCATTGCAGGTTTGGATTATCCAGTCTTACAAAAGTGATGCCTGCAGGATAAGGACCCGTACCGGATAGCGGGTAGCTGGTAGAGGCAGAAGTGGAAGAAGTATAAGAAGCCTGGGTTACTTTGGCAGGTATTTCCTGGTTACCCGTTTGTCCCCAGCCAGCCCTTAGTTTCAGGTTGGTAAAGGCAGATTTTGCCATAAAATCTTCTTCCGATATTCTCCATCCCAATGAGAAAGAGGGGAAGTAACCATACTTATTATTACCACCAAACTTGGTAGAGCCATCCGCCCTAAAGTTTACTGTGGCCAGGTACTTGTTTTTGTACTGGTAATTTACCCTTCCAAACATTGACTGCAGCTCATTCTCTATAGCATAACCACCAGGGCGGTTATTCGCCAGTGTTAGATCCTGTCCAAGGCCGGGATTGTATTGCGGTTCAATACCTGTGATAGCAAAACGATTGATGCTGTAGTTTCTTCCCTGAAGAAAAATTTTCTGGTAAGAATGACCAGCCAATGCTGAGAAGCCATGTTCACCCACATTAAAATTATACGTGAGGTAGTTTTCAACCAATGTATTGCGGTTATACGTGTAATAAGTTTCCAGCCTTCCTTCTATCACCGGCACTAAGTTGGGCATTTGCTGGTAATCCCTTGTACCGTTTGAATTATCAATACCAAAATTAAAACGGTAGGTAAGCCCACGGGTTAGCTTTGCCGAAGCAGAAATATTACCCAGAATCCGGTTAATCTTGGTAATATCCTTTTGCAGTTCCAATGTCTGCAATGGGTTATTGATGTTGGTATATTGAGCAGGCTTGCCGTCTGTACCATATGCCGGATAGGTAGGATTATTTGAAATAGCATCACCAATCATGCCGCTATAAGGAGGGCGGTTATTTACCGTGCCGCTTGCCGTAAGGTTAGCATCAATGATAAGATTATCATTCAAAAATTTCTGTGTAGCATTAAACCTGCCGGTGTAGCGGTTCAGGTCATTTTGCTTAATGATGCCCTGCTGGCGCTGCATACCAAAAGATGCATAGTAAGTAAGCTTATTGGCACCACCGCTTAAAGCCAGATTATAGTTTTGCGTAACCGCCGAACGGGTGATTTCTTTTTGCCAATCTGTATTAGCACCCTTATCATCTAAAACACCACCGGCTTTAGCCAGCTCTGCTTTGTATTCGCTGGCGGTAAACACCGGCAGTGCTCTTGCAAGCGTAGATACACCCACACTGCTGGACAGGTTCATTATAGAAACACCTGCCTTACCTTTTTTAGTAGTAATGATGATTACACCATTGGAACCACGGGAACCATAAATGGCCGTGGCCGATGCGTCTTTCAGCACATCAATGGTTTCAATATCCTGCGGATTTAAAAAGTTCAATGGATCACCGCCGCCGGTGCCGTTGTTATCCAGCGCCACACCATCCACCACAAAGAGTGCGGTGCTCTGCGCCCTCAAGCTGCCCACACCACGTATGGTGATACCCTGCACACCGCCGGGTTCGCCGCTGGCAGAAGTTACATTTACACCAGCTACCTTACCCTGCAGCAATTGCTGTGGAGAGTTGATAATACCCTTATTAAATGCTTCGCTTTTTACAGATTTAACTGCGCCGGTTACATCTTTTTTGCTTTGGCTGCCGTATCCCATTACTACCACCTGTGCCAGGTCGCCGGCGGCAGGCTTAAGGGCCGCATCAATTACGCTGTTTCCATTTACACTGATTTCCTGTGCAGTATAGCCAACAAAGCTAAATACCAATACAGCATTGCTGCCGGCATCAATACGGTAGCTGCCTGCTGCATCTGTAACGGTTGATTTTTTACTGCCTTTAACAGATACGGTAGCGCCGCCTAGTGGCTGGCCTGTGTTTGCATCGGTTACTTTACCGGTTACCGATTGCTGCATAGAGTGATGGCTACTACCGGGAGGTGCCTCACTGGCTTTGTTTTCCTGTACCAGGGAAAGGAAAAGAACGGAGAGCAGAAAGCAAGGTTTGATCACAGCTTTCAGCCTGTTTTGTTTTCTCATTTTAGTGATGGTTTATGTAATTTTCAAATTTGTTGCAAAAGAAATGGATACAGGGGGCCAATGGGTGCAGGTTACCATTATTAAAGGTTTAATAGCAAAAGCTTAATGATAAATTGATGCTGTTCCGTTGGTCGTATCGGTTATGTTTTATGGGCGGTAAGGTAAGCAACCAACATTTAATTTGCCAGCAACATGGCCTGTTGATTTTAAAATTTAAGGCTAACAGGCATGCAGTAAGGATGAGCGGCGAATAATAGATTTAAACGTTAATGCAAACAGTAGTCTTGGCATATTCTAATGTTTTTTTAAAGAGCCCTTGCCGGTAAAGCAGGGCTCTTAAGCAGTCTATTTTTTGCAGCATAGTGCTGCAGCTTTTCCTCCAGCATTACTATTGCTAAAACAAACTATTTTTCCTAACAATCAATTTTACGTGTGAAAGAACCCGGCATACTACCACCCGATACAGTAAACAATCTACCCACCAATACCCCATCCAGGGAATTTTTTAATCCTCACTAAAACTTAATAGAAACTTTTTTTCAAAATGCTTTTAAGCCGCTAAGATTTTGTCTACATTAGTTCTGTCCAAAATCTCCTCACCACTTATTGTTAGTTTATGTATCTAAAAAAGTATGCCGGCAGCATGCTGCTTTTTATTATTTGTACGCTTGTGGCTAAAGCGCAGGACTGGCCTGTTAAGTCAATGGTGCTAAGCAAAAAGCAAAGCAGTGTACCCTTCAGCGTGGTACAGCCTTTTACATTTATTGCTACACAGCAGTTGGCAGGTAAAGGGGTGTACCAGCAACTGAAATTGAACAGCGGTTTTATCAGCCAGCTAATGCAGCAGCGGCCCGAAGCTTTGCAGGTAACAGTGCCCGTTGCAAAAGGGCAAACAATGAAAGTAGACCTGGTGCAATACAGCCTGGGCAATGTGAAATACACAGAGAACAATGATGGTATCGTGGATCAGGTAAAAGTACCGCTTACTTACAGGGGCATCATAAGTACAGAACAGGCAAAGAACACGGTGATCTTTACCGTAAATGATGAGTATCTCTCCCTGATGGTATCCATGAACAATAAAGTGATACAGGTTGCACAGGCGGAGGAAAAAGACAAATCACTCTATCGCCTGTACAGCAGTGACCAGGTGCAGTTTCCCACCATTAATGTAGACTGCGGCACACCCGAAAAATTAGCTGCCAAAACAGACAACGGCATTGTAATAGACGGATCATCTACTGTAACTGCTGTAAGAGACAAATGTGTAAACGTATTTGTGGATTGCTTTGACAGTTTGTACTTGAACCAGGGTAGCAGCAAACAAAAAACCATTGACTTTGTGTACGAACTCTTTAATTATGTAGGTACCGGCTACTATAATGATTCCGTTAATATACAGCTAACGGCCATCAATGTATGGACTACTGCTGATCCTTACAGAGGTGATACAAGAGAAAATGCATTGGCAGATTTAGCCACCTATTACAAGGATAATTTTTGGGGCAATATATGTGTGGGGCTTGATTGGGGTACTAACGGAAGATCAGGACTGGCAGATGATATTGGCCGGGTAAAAGCTACTTCCACCAATACCTGCCCGGCTTATAATTACAGCGGTGGAACAGGCGTTTCTGCTTCCTGTTATTGCGATCTCAACTATAACGTAAATGTGCAGAATTTTAAATTTGGTCCTAATACCACAGGCCAGCAGGTTTACCTGGTAATGCATGAAATGGGCCACCTGCTGGGTGCTCACCATACCAAGTGGTGCGGCTGGAAACTAACCAGCAATCCTGATACCTATGGTGCATTAGACAGTTGCGGCGCAGTAGAAGGCAGCTGTATGCAGGGCCCTCCGCCTGTAGGAGGCGCCACCATCATGAGTTACTGTACCAGTGGCACAATGTTCATCAATTACAATTATGGCTTTGGAAAACTACCCGGTGATGCCATACGCAATTTTATTTCCGGCTCTGCCTGCCTGCTTAATTGCAGCGATTGTTTTGGCCTGCTCAACCTGAATAAAAAATCAAACAGTGAGAATACTGCTTCTTCACCGCCCGGTAAGCGACAGGTACAAAACAACTGGAATCATGATGCAGCCACATTGCCAAACAGGTCTAAAATAGTAATGCAATGAAACAATTTTTTACCATTATACTCTCTTTCATTTTTACCGGGGCAGTTGCTCAATGGGCAGATACAGAAAACAAGTTTCTTGATACCTTACACGTGCCTGTTAGTACAGCCGTAGGGGTTCAAAAAAATCCCATTGTACTCACCAGCTATCCTGATGGCGGTTATTTTGTAATATGGGAAGATGACCGGAATGCCAGTAACAAAACAGATATCTATGCACAGAAGTACGATAAAGCAGGCAACCGGTTATGGGCACCCGATGGTGTTCCTATTGCTGAGGGACCCACTTACCAGCATTATACTTTTTCTTCCAATGTTGATTACCGGAACCGGAGTTTTGCTGCTACAGATAGCGCCGGTGGTTTTTATATCTGTTATTCTGATGACAGTGTGTCCAACTATACCTGGGAAAGATTAAAGGTGCAGCACGTACGCCCCAATGGCACCGGGGTATTTAATGATGGTTATGTTTTTGCAAGGAGCTATACGGCCAATCTTCAGTTTGCAGGCCAGTTGATTCCGGATGGTAATAAAGGCTTTTTTCTTGCTTACAGGCAGATATCAGGTAACGAATACATACAGGTTTACTGCTACCGGGACGAAGGCGGCAATATGGTGTACTATGGCGGAGGAAGGATGAATGAAAATGCAAAAGAAGTATTGAGCAATGCCGCCTGTGGTATCAAAAGAGATGTGATTTACCCCGGTACTAACGTGATCGAATATGCGATCTGGAGTGATCTGCAGGGCGGCTGCCATGTATTGATTGATATGAACGGCAATATTGCAGACCAGCATCGGATGCTTTGTTATAACAGGCTCTGGCGGGCAAAGAAAGACTCCAAATCCAAAACCTATTTTAGAAACACTTCCGGCAGCGCCTGCCCCAGGACCACTGAATATTTTAAAGGGAATGTGTATCCCTTGTATACAGTTAAAACAGATTACCAAACAGTGGTGTGCGGAGATCTTGCCGGTAACGTTTACGTGTACACAAATTACCGGCTATTGTCCAATGGGTATATTGTGATTGACAATACAGGCTATGATTATACCTCACCCAAGGGAATTACCATCCCTTCTTCAGGCACCATCAATGTAACCTTGATTGCTGCAGCCACCCGTACGCTTACCGGTAATTCAGTGAGTGATTTCTTCCTGAAAGGCTATGCTTTAAAAGATGAAATATTTGACAGCATTCCCTACCAGGCTACCACTTATAACAATCCAGACTTTGGTTACAATGCTGCTGAGCCTGCCAGGGTAAACAAGCTGGGCTTTTTCAGGGATACACTGGCGGCACCTGCTAATTATTATTTTGATTTCTCGCTGGCCGGCGGTGGTAGTGATATTTATGCAGCAGCTTTAATGGGTACACTCACCAGCAACGGCCGTTTTGTAAGACTGCAGCACCTGAGCCTGGTAAAAGCCTCGGCAGATTCTTTTGCCTTGGTATATGATACCAACATTCCTAAAACACCTGAAAAAGAAGGTGTTCCACTCATGAAGGAATTGAGCACAGGCTTTAGCGGATCTAATCTTGGGTTTGATTTACCCATCATCAAAGTTACCAGGACGGGCAAAGCATTGTTGTATGTAAACGAATCCCGTGGCCCAAGGATAAGCCCGATAGACGGCAGTGAACTGCAATGGGGTGCCATGGGCAAACCGATTGGTTCATCTTATTATGGTAGCTATCCTTACGGAATGAGCCAGCCCGTGGTGGCGCTTGATTCCACCGGAAGCAGCGGCGTAATAGTGTTTAGAGATACCAGGAATGTTTTTAATGGTGCCAATTACGACAATATCTTTATGCAGCATCTGGATAAGCTGGACCAGTTTAATTATTCACCACCTGCTCATACCGTAAAACTATTACCAAATCCATACGGGCCTTCTGCTGCTGTACCGGCCGTGTTCTATGGACGCAGCCATCATTACAGCACACTGGAAGTAACCACAGGCGACTTTAATCCTATCTTAACGCCGCTTGCAGATATACTGGACTATGAAAACCTCGGTTCGATGAGAGCCGGTATTTACCAGCATACCGCTGCTATCCGCAGGTACAATGGTGAACCTTACTTAAACAGGAATATCACCATACTGCCTGAAAACAGCGCTGCAGGTAAAGAAATTACCCTGATGCTGTATTTTACCAAAACAGAATTTGATGCGTTGAAAACAGCAGATCCAGCAATTGCAGATCCCGGCTACCTGGGTGTGATAAGACAAAACAATACAACCAATGGTACACCCACAGCCTATGCACCGGTAGCGGGAGAAGAAGTATTGACGCCGGCGGCTTGGGGTGCTACTGATGGCGGTTACTGGATTCGTATTACCTGCCATGGCCTCGGCGATTTCTTTATTAAAAAGATGGGTGTTACCACTGTTTGCTCCAGCAACAGTGCCAGCTTTACTTCCAATATTACCGGCAGTACTTATAAGTGGAAAGTAAGTACAGGCGGCGGCCCTTATGCAGACATTACGCCGGGACCTACTTACACCGGTATTAATACTGCTACACTTCAACTCAGTAATATACCTTCTTCGTTTAGTGGTAACCGTTACCTGTGCCTGGTGGATGGTGCTGTTTTTAGCACTGCCTTTTACCTGCAGGTAGGCAATACCTGGACGGGTGCTGTAAACAATGCCTGGGAAAACCCCGGCAACTGGAGCTGCGGCAAAGTACCGGATGCCAATACCGATGTGGTGATCAACAGCGGTACGGTGCTGGTGAGTTCTAATGTGAGTGTAAGGAGCTTGAAAGTGGCACCCGGAGCATCGGTAAATGTGGGAACTGGATTTTCGATTACGATTACAAACTAAGCCTCACCCTCGCTCCCTCTCTCCCGAAAGCTTTCGGGAAGAGGGAGGCCGGGCTACATACAATAATGAGCTTTTGTATTGACACATGAAATCATTGTCATCCATCCACCAAAACAGGTAGACAACATGTATAGCTTTAAAGCAAACGATACAGGAACCAAAACATAGCTCTCTCAATCAATTGAAGCGTTTGTAGTTTAAGAGTAGCATTACCGAATGGCTGCAGCCTTGTCTGCAGGAATAGATGATACAACCTTATTGAAAGAAGATGGATTGTCTTTGCCGGATGTTTTTAACCTTAATAGAACACGCAACACATATTTGCCAACCTTGTTACCTTATCTACATACCCGGCAAACAAATAAGGTAATAAGGTAAGAGCAGGTGCTGTATTTTTCTACTAAGGTTAAAGCCAGTAAATAAGGTTGGTTGAAGCAGGCTTCTGTTGAAATATCCACTTGAAAATTGAGCATTGAAAATTGAGCATTGAACATTTGCCTTCATC
>CAZDHQ010000004.1:0-21996 GCA_964505135.1 uncultured Ferruginibacter sp. | reverse complement strand
AAGATGAGTAGCGTGCTGGACATCCAATACAAAAAACCAAAATCATTTGGCGGCTCTGTTTACACCAGTTTGCTGGAACAAGGCTTTCATTTGGAAGGCAGCACCAAACAGGAAAAAGTAACCTACTTAGTTGGTGTTAGAAACCGCAGCAACCGTAACTTATTAAGCAGCCAGGAAGTCAAAGGCTCTTATATCCCGTCTTCATCCGATTTGCAGGCGCTGATTACTTATAAGCTGAATAATCAGTGGCAATTGGAATTATTGGGCAATCTTTCATCTACCCGTTTTAAACTGGTGCCGGAAAGTGCACAAAAAACATCTTCCGTTTTTTCTCCTTTTTACACAGCTAATCTTGGCCTGGATGTATTTTTTGAAGGACAGGAAAAAGACAGTTACAAAACAAACTTAGTAGGTCTTACTGCTATTCAGCAGCCCAATAAAAGTCTCAGGATTAAATGGATGCTCAGCCGTTTTCAAAATAAAGAAAATGAAAACTTTGATATAGCAGGCGCCTATCTTTTTGGCGACCGTGATTTTGATAACAGCAGCACCACGTTTGGTCAAATCATTAATCCGCTTGGAGCCGGCTATTATCAAAACTATGGAAGAAACAAGCTGGATATAGTGGTATACAATGCATCCATTAAAGGCAGCCTTGACAGAGGAAATCATTTTATACAATTTGGTAACAGTATCGAACAAACGAAAATAAATGACAAGCTGTATGAATGGGAATACCAGGATAGCGCAGGTTATTCCTTGCCGGTAAATGCCAATAAACTGAATGTTTTTCTCAACAGCAATGCTGATCTATCTATACAGAAATACAGCGGCTATATACAGGATAATATCAGCATAAAAAAACAGCATGCCGATATTACGCTACAGGCTGGTGTCAGGTACAATTATAATTCGCTTAATAAAGAATTTTTAATAAGTCCAAGAGCGCAGCTTAGCATTAAACCATATTGGAAAAGAGATGTAGTGTTTAAAATTGCAGCAGGTATTTATGACCAGCCGCCATTTTATCGGGAAATGCGCCGCTATGATGGCACGCTGAATACAGGCATCAAATCACAGAAAAGTTACCAGGTAGTAACCGGTATGGATTATAATTTTAAGAATGCCAACAGGCCTTACCGCATCACCACTGAAATTTATTACAAAGCCATCAGCGATCTTGTTCCTTATGATATTGACAATGTACGAATCAGGTATTTTGGTAACAATAATGCTAAAGGCTATGCATATGGCGCAGAAACAAGGCTCTATGGAGAACTGGTAAAAGATGCGGAAAGCTGGTTGAGCATTGGCCTGATGCGAACCATGGAGAATATTGATGGTGATTATTATTACCAATATAAAAACGCAGCAGGTGAAGTGATTACCGGGGAATCGCAGGATAAAACTCCAGTGGATAGTGTAAAGCAGGATATCGGATGGGTAAGGCGCCCAACGGATCGCCTGATAACAGCAGGTTTGTTTTTGCAGGATTATTTAAGTACCAATAAAAATTTCAGGGTGCATCTTAATCTGTTATTTGGCACCAATATGCCGTACAACATCACCCAGAATCCACGTTACCGGAATGCCTTAAAAATTGAGCCATACATCCGTGCCGATATTGGATTTAGCGCTTTGCTGTTAAGTGAAAAAAGTTTGAGAAGAAGTCATAGCCCGTTCAGATCATTCGATAACATTTGGGCAAGCTTTGAAGTATTCAATCTAATTGACCGCCGCAATGTGATCTCCTATCAACTGATCAAAGATTTTTCCAACACGGTTTACAGCATACCCAACAGGTTAACACCCAGATTGATCAACATAAAACTGGTGGCAAGATTTTAATCTTTATCGCCGGCTCTCTTCACAATAAGGTTAGCAATTAGCTGGTAAATGAAAAGCGAAAGCAGCAGTATCATCCATGTTTGCCTTGACTGCCATGTGCCTTTTGATGTGAGAAAAACTACAAATTGATTTTGCCTATGCAGTGATGTTTTAATATAATCAACAGCACTCTGCGGAACATCCTGGATAATGCCATCTTTGTTCAATACAAAAAAGGAAGGGTATGATGGTACATTTAACTGTTTGAACAATTCCTGTTTGTTATTAAGTCCCTGTGAAGGAAAGTTCAATAACAAATGATGCCAGTTAGGCAATGTCTTTACAAAATCAAGCGGTCCCACTTTCCCTGTCAATACATTGCTAAAAGTAGCACTATCATCAACACATACACTGATAATTCCTATTTCTTTCTCTTTTCCTTTTAAAGCATCTTCAAACTGGCTCATTTCTATTACGCATCCGGGACAGTTTTTATACCAAAAATCAATAACAGTTTGTTTATGTTGAGAAAGATCCAACTTAACCGCATTGCCCTGTTCTTTTTTACAAGAAAAAATGCAAACAGCACCACCAATAAAAATGGAATAAACAATAAAATCTTAGGCAGTGAAAATCCCTGGATGAGCTTCATATCTTAACCGGAAAAGTAGATAAAGTTAAAATAATAACCGGCGTTTTAACGTTAAATAAAGGTTCTCTATTTTTGCACTTTAAACTTTACTCTGTTTAAAAACCCAAAGAAATGAAAAAACTCATCTTACTTACATTGGTATTGTTAAGTGGCGTGGTAATGCTAAGCTCCTGCGGATCAACAAGGAAAGGTACTGGCTGCCCCATGACTGACAATATCATTCATTAAAAACGAACCGTGATTATGAACTGGATTGAACTACAAAACGAAGAACAATTAAACGAGATCAAGGAACGTTCAAACCAAAAACCCCAAATTATTTTCAAGCACAGCACCCGCTGTTCCATTAGTAGCGTAGCCAAAAGCAGGCTTGAAAGATCAGAAGCCCCAGGTAACACTGACTTCTATTACCTGGACCTAATTCGGTACCGGGATATCTCCAATAAGGTATCCGAATTGTTTAACGTTTACCACGAATCTCCCCAGGTTTTGCTAATAAAAAATGGAGAATGTGTGTATGACGAAAGTCATTCCGGCATCAGCATGGATGAGATAGCCGAACAGGTACAGTGATTTGTTCAATAAACTTATAATACAGCCGCTTCTTAAAAAAGCGGCTTTTTTGCTGCTATTTAGGTTATTAAGCCTTTACTAACATCCTTTCACTGCATGCTTTTTGCCCACGTTTTTTGCCCCTGATAGCTGTACCTTTGTATGAAATTCTAATCAAAACTTATATGAATCTTTTCGAAAAGCAGCAGCATGAGTTTGAAGGCAGGCATATCGGACCAAATGAACAGGAAACAGCCTCTATGTTATCTAGTATTGGAGTGTCTTCCATTAATGAACTGATCAGCAAAACCATTCCGGAAAATATCCGCATCCAGGGGCTGCTGGAAATTCCTTCCGCCATTAGTGAACATGAATACCTCAGCTCCTTAAAATCCATCGCAGAAAAAAATATTGTTTGCAAAAATTATATCGGTCAGGGTTATTATGATACCATCACACCAAGTGTGATCTTACGCAATGTGTTTGAGAATCCCGGATGGTATACACAATACACACCTTACCAGGCTGAGATTTCACAGGGCAGGTTAGAAAGCCTGCTGAATTTTCAAACCATGGTGAGTGATTTAACCGCCCTGCCAATTGCCAACGCCAGCCTGCTGGATGAAGCAACTGCAGCAGCTGAAGCAATGACCATGCTCTTCAATCAAAAAAATAAAGACCATGATCATATAAGTGCTCCAAAGTTTTTTGTTGACAACAACGTTTTTGAGCAAACCAAATCTGTATTGATTACACGTGCTGAACCCATTGGTGTGGAGATTGTGCTTGGAGATTTTGAAAGCTTCAACTTAACAGGAGATTTCTTTGGCGCCATTGTACAATATCCCAATAGCAAAGGCGAAATAAAAGACTATAAGGAGTTTATTCAAAAAGCGCATGAGCAAAATGTACTGGTGGTAATGGCTACCGACCTGCTGGCATTAACGCTGCTTACACCACCCGGTGAATTAGGCGCTGATGTGGCTGTTGGTTCAGCGCAAAGGTTTGGAGTGCCAATGGGCTTTGGCGGACCACATGCGGCTTTCTTTGCCACCAAAGATGAATTCAAAAGAATTATTCCCGGCAGAATCATAGGCGTGAGCATTGATGCACAGGGTAGCCGTTGCTTACGCATGGCGCTGCAAACAAGGGAACAACACATTCGCCGTGAAAAAGCAACCAGTAATATTTGTACTGCTCAGGCACTGCTGGCAAATATGGCTGCTATGTATGCAGTATATCATGGCCCTGATGGATTAAAGGATATTGCAAAACGGGTTGCTATCCTGGCACAATCACTCAGCGATGAATTAAATGAACTGGGTTTTGAAAACATCAACAGCCATTATTTTGATACCATCCGCATACAGGTAAAAGACGCCACAGCGATAAAGAAGATTGCAGAGGAAAGATTCATCAATTTTTATTACAGCAAGGATGTGATCAGCATTTCACTTGATGAAACAACTTCACAAAGAGATGTGCTGGAAATAATTGATGTATTCAGTGCTTCGCTCAATGAAGATGCATCCAGCATTAGCTTTGACGTGGACGCAACACTGGATAACATACCTTATCACTTAACAAGAACATCTGCCTTTTTACAGCATCCTGTTTTTAATACGCACCATAGCGAAAGCGAAATGATGCGGTATATAAAATCACTGGAAAATAAAGACCTGAGTTTAAACACCTCCATGATCAGCCTTGGCAGCTGTACCATGAAGCTGAACGCAGCCACAGAATTGATTCCTGTGAGCTGGCCTGAGTTTAGCAAGCTACATCCTTTTGCGCCGCTTTATCAAACATTGGGCTACAGGCAGATTATAAAAGAGCTGGAAAATTATTTAAGCGCCATCACTGGTTTTGCAGCTACTTCTTTGCAGCCAAACAGTGGTGCACAAGGCGAATATGCAGGACTGTTAGCCATTCGCCGTTATCATATTGCCAGGGGTGAAGGGCATAGAAATGTGGTATTGATTCCTGTATCTGCACATGGCACCAATCCTGCCAGTGCAGTGATGGCCGGGATGAAAGTGGTAGTAACCAAATGTGATGAAGCCGGCAATATAGATGTGGATGATCTAAAAGAAAAAGCAGCGGCACACGCAGGCGACCTTGCTGCATTGATGGTTACCTATCCTTCCACACATGGTGTATTTGAAGAAAGCATTAAAGAGATATGTGAAGTGATTCATCAATATGGTGGACAAGTATATATGGATGGTGCAAACATGAATGCACAGGTTGGCCTAACAAGTCCGGGTTTGATTGGTGCTGATGTTTGTCACTTAAACCTGCATAAAACATTTGCTATACCACACGGTGGTGGTGGACCAGGTGTAGGACCTATTTGCGTAGCAAAACAATTGGCTGCTTATTTACCAGGTAGTGGCGTAGAAGATGGCAAGGGGGCTGTATCTGCTGCACCATTTGGCAGTGCAAGCATTTTATTAATCAGCTATGCTTATATCAAAATGCTGGGTGCAACAGGCATTCGCAAAGCAACGGAATATGCTATTCTGAATGCTAATTACATGAAATCAAGGCTGGAGAAATATTACAAGGTATTGTACACAGGCAAAAATGGAACGGCAGCTCATGAATTTATTGTAGACCTGCGTCCGTTTAAAGCAAGTGCAGGCATAGAAGCAGAAGATGTAGCCAAGCGTTTGATGGACTATGGTTTCCATGCGCCTACCTTGTCTTTCCCTGTGGCGGGCACGTTAATGATTGAACCAACAGAAAGTGAAGACAAGGCAGAACTGGATCGTTTTTGTGATGCATTGATCAGCATTTACAAAGAGATTAAAGCAATAGAAGAAGGCAAGTCAGACAAAAAAGACAATCCATTAAAAAATGCACCGCATACACAACATGTAATTTGTGCTGATGAGTGGAACCATGCATACAGCAGGCAGCAGGCAGCATTCCCGTTGAGTTATGTAAAGGACAATAAATTCTGGCCAAGTGTAAGCAGGGTAAATAATACGCATGGCGACAGGAATTTAATTTGCACCTGTGAGCCAATTGAAAGCTACATGGAAGCAACGGTGAATTAAGATCACATTATCAGCATATAAAAGCAGGCTAAACAAAGCCTGCTTTTTATTTTACCGGTCGTCCGCTCACAAAAGGATTGCCTTTGATATAAAAACGATAAGGCAATAATGCATCTTCCTCTGCCCCATCAATACCGATTCTTTTACTGGTTCCAATTGAAGCTACAGGCAATGCATAATCATCCTCCGCCAAAAACAATTTATGCTTATTTAATAAAAACCCTGAGTGAATTTTTGTGATCCCCATGGCACGGCAAAGGTTGCCCGGCCCACGGGTTAAGGTATTATCCAGTTGTTTTTTACCAGTTCGTCTTAGCATCACATCAATCCCATCCAGGGGCTCCAATGCTCTAATCAATACTGCATCAGGAATATTCTTTTCATTGGTAACTACATTGAACATCTGGTGCATACCGTAACAGATATACACGTAAGAAGTTCCGGCTGCTGCATACATGTGTTCATTGCGCTGTGTGCGCCTGCCTTTATACGCATGAGAGGCTTTATCTGTAAATGCTACATAAGCTTCTGTTTCAACAATACGGCCGCTCGTAATGTTATCATCAATTCTTGTTACCAATATTTTACCCAACAGCTCTTTTGCAATCTGTACCACATCTGTTCGTTGATAAAAAGAGAGCGGCAATATCTTCAAGTTGATAATTTTTGTGCAAATATATTCCTGCATGAATGACGATGTGATGAAACTCAATTTTGAAATCACAAATTCTTAATAATCATTTATCTTTAACCCTAATTCCTTTTGTCGCAAGAGAAAAACCTGTATACCCAAACGAAAAAGAATGCTAAAAGAAATCATTATTGCCTTTCAATCCTATGCAGATGCCCACCGTTTTATAGTGAAGCATAAGATGTGGGTGTGGATCTTGGTTACAGGTATTTTATATTCTGTGCTCTTCTTTGTGAGCATGTATCTTTTCTGGCAAACATCCTTTCATGTAATTGAATATGCAATCAGTTCTACCGGTCTTACCTCCTGGTTGCTGCAGTATAAAGAAAGTTTCTGGGGATTAATTATTGTATTAATTCGTTTGGGTGTTCAACTTATCTTGTTCTTCCTGTATTTCTCTCTCTTCAAGTATGTTTTTCTAATCATTGGTTCACCGCTGTTTGCTTATCTCAGTGAAAAAACAGCCGCACTGATTGAAGGCAGGGAATTCCCATTCAGTTTTTCCCAGTTGATAAAAGATATGGGAAGGGGAATTAAAATTGCTTTACGCAACAGCTTGTGGCAAACGGTATACGCCTTATCAATATTAATACTGTCCTTCATTCCTTTAGTTGGTTTAGCCACAGCAGTGCTGGCATTTTTAATTGAGTGCTATTACCTTGGTTTTTCTATGCTGGATTATAGTTGCGAAAGAAATAAATTGTCCCCGTCGCAAAGCATCGAATTTATTGGAGAACACAAAGGACTTGCTATTGGTAATGGCATTGTGTTTTACCTGATGCACATGCTGATACTAGTGGGCTGGATTTTAGCGCCAACCTACGCAGTAGTAGCAGCCACACTTAGTCTTTACAGGTCAGAGCATCGTCAATTACCATGAGTACTGTTTACCTGATACCTACCGTGCTGGATGAAATGGCTACGCACACTATTCCGCTTTACATCGTTGATGCAGTAAAAGGCTGCAAAGTAATATTCGCAGAAAACGAACGCACTGCCAGGCGCTTTTTAAAAAGCATCTGCAAAGAAATAGTGATTGATAATTATGAATGGTTCACCATTCATAAGGCAGAGGAAGAACAAAAACAACAATTCAAACAGGCTGTCCTTGCTCAAAAAAATATTGCCATCATCAGCGAAGCCGGTTGCCCGGGCATAGCGGATCCCGGCCAGGTATTGGTAGAGCTGGCGCAGCAAATGAATGCAACGGTAAAACCTTTGGTTGGGCCCAGTTCCATATTGCTCGCCTTAATGGCCAGTGGTATGAATGGGCAGCATTTTGAATTTGCAGGATACCTTCCTATTGACAACAATGCAAGGGTGAAAGCGATTAAAGATTTAGAGCTAAATTCTCAAAAGAAAAACAGTACGCAGATCTTTATTGAAACACCTTACCGCAATGACCAGTTGATTGATACGTTGCTCAAGACTTGCAAACCTTCTACTAAACTCTGCATTGCTGCTGAGCTTACTGGTGAGCATGAATTTATAAAAACAAAAACCATTGCTGAATGGAAGCAACAAAAAACCGGCTTTCATAAAAAGCCGGTGATATTTTTATTGATGGCATAATTACCTGCCTACATCCTGCATAGAAATAATCTTATCAACGATAAACTCGCTGTAACCACGCCAGGGAAGTGAATGCTTGTATTCTCTGTAATGCAGGTCGAAGAACTTACCGCTGTTGGTCATTAATACATTGGCAATGCTGTCATCTGCCACAGAAAATTCAAACTCATATGACTGAACAGAGCCAACGGCTTTAGAACGCAGACCAGACTGTATCAACTTGCCTTCGTATGTTTTGAAAATATTTCCTTTCTTAACCACGTAGTTCAACTCACCGGACTTTACGCCTTCACCAAAAACAAAAAGATAATTCCACCAAAACAGGAATGCCAATACAGCAATCAAAATAAAAACCAACCAGCGCATAAATTTTTTAAATCCACTTGTCTTTTTTGGTTGGGCTAAAGATGGAGTAGCTGATTCCATAATATCAATTTTAATCTAAGATAATTATAATCCGTATTTATCTACCAGGTATATCAAGCCAGTCATGCAAACAGCGGCCAAATGCAATTCTCTTCTGCTAACACTTTCAAACACATCGGTTCCTGCATGGTGTACATCAAAATAGCGCTGGCTATCTGGATACAATCCTGCAGCGGTAGCACCTAGCTGCGGCAAAGCACCTACATCAGCGCCGCTACCACCTCTCTTAAATTCCAACGCACCATAGGGAGCCAATAAATTTTTCCACTGCGTGATTTTCCCAAACTGTTCATCCTTTGCATCAAAACTAAACCCCCTTGGTGTAAAGCCTCCCTCATCACTTTCCAAGGCAAACAAATGTTTTTCGTTATTTGTTTTGGCTAACTCAAAATATTTATCGCCTCCCCTTCCACCATTTTCTTCATTCATAAACATTACTGCACGGATGGTTCGCTTTGATTTAATACCACTTGCTTTAAGCGCTCTTATCACTTCAATACTTTGTACACAGCCTGCTCCATCATCGTGTGCTCCCTCTGCAAGATCCCAGCTATCCAAATGCCCTCCCACTGTTATAATTTCTTCAGGTTTCTCTGTCCCTCTTATCTCACCCACCACATTGAAAGATGGTGCATCAGGCAGCATCTTACAATTAGTTTGTACAAATGCGCTCAACTGCATCTTACGCATCAATTGTTTACTCAGCCATTCAGCATCATTGGTACTAATAGCCACTGCAGGAATCTTTGGAAATGAATCATTGTATACGGTGACACCTGTGTGCGGATAATCATCTGGGTTGCTTGCCAATGACCGAACAATGGCAGCAACAGCTCCATATTTAGCGGCTTTTGTTGGGCCAACCACTCTTGAAAAACCACTTTCTCCATAAGCCCTGAAAGTGCCGATATAAGTGGGATTCATCGGGAAATTAAAAAACACAATTTTTCCTTTCAATACTTTTTCTCCCAACTGGTCTAATTCTGCAGCGCTTCTTACTTCTACCACGCCGGCACTAATGCCAGCCTTAGACGTTCCCACAGAGTTACCCAATGCACACAATTTTAAATTGTATTTAGTTCCGTTGGCCAGTTGTATATAACCTTTTTCTTTTTCACCTCTTACCCAGTGCGGCACCATGCAGGGCTGCAGATAAACCGTATCTGCACCGGCTTCTTTGAGCATCCTTGCAGTAGCTTCTACTGCCTTTTGCGCATTGGCAGAACCGCTCAAACGTGGACCAATCTTTTTACAAATGAAACGAAGGTTTTCATAAGCCTTACCGTTTCGCATGATGTCATCTGAAATTTTCTTGATTGCAATAGAGTCATCTTCCTGTGCCATTGCCGCGGTTGCCATTATTGACGCAACCATTGTAAATATGAATTTTGTTCGCATATATCACTTTATGCACCAAACTTAGTGATTATTGAAATAATGACGGCATCATTTAGTTGCCATTTGTAATTATTACTGATTTGCTTTGACTAATGCAGGCAATAAACAGATAATTATAATTCGTGATAAATATCACCATCATACCAGCTTTTTGTTTTTATCTTATGACAATGATTTTTGTACATTGCAGCACTTAAAAAGCCTCTGAATAAAGAGGCAACATTAATACCAGCAATGCATCTCAACAAAAGCATTGCACACAACTTCAATATCGCATGCGTTAAAAGCAATAGCGGTAATAACACAAACAACTACGTATGTCTAAAGAGCTAAGAAAACAACAGGCGCTTGAGTACCATGCAAAGGGAAGGCCTGGAAAAATTGAAGTAATTCCAACAAAAGAAGCAAAAACACAAAGAGACCTTTCATTAGCATATTCACCTGGTGTGGCAGAGCCATGCCTTGAAATTGCTGCCAACCCCGAAGATGTGTATCGCTACACAGCAAAGGGAAATTTGGTGGGTGTGATCAGCAATGGAACTGCAGTACTGGGTCTGGGAGATATCGGCCCCGAAGCAGGTAAACCAGTGATGGAAGGCAAGGGCGTATTGTTTAAAATATTTGCAGACATTGATGTGTTTGATATCGAGATCAACGAACATGATCCCGAGAAATTTGTACAGATAGTAAAAGCACTGGAACCCACTTTTGGTGGCATCAATTTGGAAGACATTAAGGCACCGGAATGTTTTTACATCGAACAAAAATTAAAGCAGGAGTTAAAGATTCCGATCATGCATGATGACCAGCATGGAACGGCTATTATCTCTGCTGCCGCTTTATTAAATGCACTGGAACTGCAAAAGAAAAAAATTGAAAAGGTAAAATTTGTAGTGAATGGCGCCGGTGCTGCTGCGATGGCTTGTATGAAATTATACGAATCATTGGGAGCAAAACACAGCAACTTTATGGTATTTGACCGCAAGGGAATTTTATATAAAGGAAGACCCGATGTGGAAGATTTGAAAAAAGATTTTTGTACTGATGAAAAGTATAAGGAGTACACATTGGTGGATGCATTAAAAGATGCAGATGTTTTTATTGGATTAAGTTCAGGCAATGTGGTATCACAGGAAATGGTGAAGAACATGGCAAAAAATCCAATCGTATTTGCAATGGCCAATCCAGATCCTGAAATTGGATACGAAGAAGCAACTGCTGCAAGGAAAGATATCATTATGGCAACTGGCCGCAGTGACTATCCTAACCAGGTAAACAATGTACTGGGTTTCCCCTACATTTTTCGTGGAGCCCTTGACGTTAGAGCAACCACTATTAATGAAGCAATGAAACTGGCTGCAGTAAAAGCATTGGCAGCACTTACCAAAGAACCGGTGCCCGATATTGTTAATCTTGCTTACAATGAAAAGACAATATCATTCGGTCCTAATTATATTATTCCAAAACCGCTTGACCCAAGACTACTTTCTACAGTAGCACCTGCTGTGGCAAAAGCAGCTATGGAAAGCGGTGTGGCAAAACATCCCATTACAGATTGGGAAGCCTATGAACTATCGCTGAACAAGCGCCTTGGACTGGATAACCAACTAAGTAGGGTGATTGGTAACATGGCAAGAAAAGATCCTAAGAGAGTGGTATTTGTAGATGCTGAAAACGCCAAAATATTGAAAGTAGCACAGATGGTACAGGAAGAAGGTGTGGGATACCCGATACTGTTAGGTGAAGAAAAGAGGATAGAAAGAATTGCTTCGTTGAATAATATTGATATTGAAGGTATACCGATTATCAATCCAAAAGAAGAACAGCATGAGGAGTTGAGGGCAAAGTTTGGTGAATTATTTTATGAAAAACGTCAGCGCCGTGGTGTTAATAAACATGAAGCCAACAAGCTGATGAAAGACCGCAACTATTTTGGTTGCATGATGGTGGAAACAGGCGAAGCTGATTGTATGATTAGCGGCCTTACAAAAAAATATGCCGACACCATCAGGCCGGCTATTGAAACCATCGGTACAGAAAGCGGTGTAGAAAAAATTGCTGGCATGTACATCATCTTCACCAAGCGTGGACCTTTGTTCCTTGCAGATACCACCATCAACTTTAATCCAACTGCAGAAGAACTTGCCGAAATAACATTACTTACAGCAAAAGAAGTGAAGCAATTTAATATCGTTCCAAGAATAGCCATGTTGAGCTACAGCAACTTTGGCAGCAGTGATGGCGAAGAAGCAAAGCTGGTACGCAGGGCGAGAGAGATTGTAAAACAAAAAGATCCCGATTTAATTTGCGATGGTGAAGTGCAGGGCATCGTGGCTTTCAATAAAGAAATTTTAAAAGATAATTATCCATTCACTGAATTGCTGGATGGAGACGTAAACACACTTATTTTCCCTAACCTTTCTGCTGGTAATATCGCATACAATTTATTGCAGGAAGTTGCAGGATCAGACTCCATTGGCCCTGTATTACTTGGCTTGAAAAAACCAGTGCATGTGCTGCAGTTAGGTAGCTCAACCCGTTCTATTTTCAACATGGTATTAATAGCTGTGGTAGATGCTCAAATGAAAGGGAATCAGCAGCAGCAAAATTCCATTGAAAAAAAAAGTCCAGTCTGGACAAAGTTTAAAAAAACAGCACATGATATGTAAGCATGCAGTTACCGAATGACCATATCAGCAAAAAAAAGATAAGCTTCGCCGTTAGTAAGCCTTTTAAAAAATACTTAAAGCGTTACGGCAGGGAAATTTCCCTGCCCGTAACCTATGATCTGCTCAAGCATTTTGACTTTAGCATCCCCGTTAAAGACAATGAAGGAAAGGATACCTATTGGGAAACTGTTTTCTTCAATCCTACTTTAACCGACGAAATACACAAGGCTTTAAAAAGAGTATATTCTTTGCTAAAAGCAAGTGGAGATACAAGAGCAGAAGAACACCTGCACATTGAACGAATTGATTACTGCCTCTTTGGTAATTCCAAGCCATTCCGCATTAAGATCGTTAATAACTACAACGAAGTATATGATTACTTCTACATCAAGGTAGCCGATGCTTCCAGGATTTTTGGGATGGAACTGGAGCACATGCTTTCGCCTTACTTCATTCATTTTTTAATTGATGGCAATACACTGGCGGAAGAACATATTGCCGGCGTGCCGGGTGATATGTTTATAAGGGAACACCTCAATCGCCCCGAATACAATTTAAAAAAAGTAGCCAAAGAATTTGTGAAGTTCAATGAACGCTGCTTTACAAGATTGCTCGGTGATATGCGGAGTTATAATTTTGTATTTGATATTGTACAGGACTTTGACAATATCCAATTCCGGATACGTTCTATTGATTTTGACCAGCAGAGCTATGAAGGCAGCAAGAATTTATACCTGCCGCAGTTCTTTAAAGAGAACCTGGTTTTTGTTCAATTGGTACAACAGTACCTGCACCCAGACGTAATCAAACAATACCAGCAGGAAGAACGTTCACAAATCATCACCCGGATAAAAGCCCAGCGGCAGCGCTTAAGAGATTTACGTGTGGCTGCTTCAGATGAGTTTTTGTCAACACCACAAAAAATTCAGCAGCTTGCTTATGAGCTTGGCATACACCACAATAACCCAAAGGATTTTGCTAAATGCGATACCATGCCAAAAGTTATGTACCAGCATTTGAAAGAGCTATTACTGCAGGATCAAAAGCGGGTGATTAAAATACCTGCCGGTGTTAACAGGTAGCACAATAATTACCCTCGATACAAACGTTACTTCTTTCGTAAAACGGGCATCCCGATTTATTCATTTTAAGTGTTGCCGATTTCAGGGTTGCCAACCTTTAGAAAGCTGTTATTAAATAAGAATAATTCCTAAAAGGTTGGCAACCCTTCGACATATTGAAATGCAACCATCCCGTTTTATGCACCTTTTTTCAATACATTTGCTTTATGACATTTTTCACTGACTTCGGCCGCTACCTGCTCATGCTTAGAGGCATGTTTACCAAGCCGGAAAATCACAAAATGTATTGGAAAGAATTCATGCACCAGTGCAGTGATATTGGCATTGGATCTTTGGGCATAGTTTCCATCATCTCTGTTTTTATTGGTGCGGTGAGTGCCGTTCAAACAGCCTACCAATTGGTAAGCCCCATTATACCAAAAGAAACCATTGCACAAATTGTAAGAGATACGGTGATACTGGAATTTGCACCAACGTTGGTATGTATTGTACTGGCAGGTGTTATTGGCAGTAAGATTGCAAGTGAACTCGGCAACATGAGGGTGAGTGAACAAATAGACGCATTGGAGATAATGGGCATTAACACCAAGTCATATCTTATCCTACCAAAAATATTGGCTGCACTAATTACCATTCCTTTGTTAGTGGTAATCTCAATGGTATTGGGAATCTGGGGCGGAAGGCTGGCCAGCACGGCTACTGGTATTCTCTCCGGTGATCTTTTTGACCGTGGTTTGCTTTATAATTTTCTTCCTTACAATGTAACTTTTGCGTTAATAAAATCTTACACATTTGCATTTATCATCAGCAGCATACCTGCTTATTTTGGTTACTATGTAAAAGGTGGCGCTTTGGAAATTGGCCGTAACAGTACCAAGAGTGTGGTGGTTAGTTGCATCATGCTGCTGTTTGCTGATTATGTGTTGACTCAATTATTACTAAACCCTGTTGCCGGATAACATGATAGCATTTAACAACCTCTCAAAACATTTTGGCGATAAAGTAGTACTCAATGATGTGAGTCACCTGATGGAAACGGGTAAATGCAATTTAATCATTGGCACGAGTGGTAGTGGTAAAACGGTGCTGCAAAAATGTTTGGTGGGATTATTTGAACCCGATGGCGGTGAGATATTGTACGACGATGTGAGCTTTACGCACATGAGTGCAGACGAAAGAAAAATATTGCGCCAGCAAATTGGTATGTTGTTCCAGGGCTCTGCATTGTTTGATAGTATGACGGTGGAGCAAAACGTAATGTTTCCGCTGGAGATGTTTTCTAAGCTGAGCTACACAGACCGGGTAAAAAGAGTGAATGAGGTATTAGCCAGGGTAAACCTGGTAGATGCCAATAAAAAATTTCCTGCAGAGATCAGCGGTGGTATGAAGAAAAGAGTAGGTATCGCAAGAGCTATTGTACTCAATCCAAAATATTTGTTTTGTGATGAACCCAACTCTGGTCTCGATCCACAGACGAGCATGGTAATTGATAAACTCATCTATGATATCACCAAGGAATTTAACATGACCACAGTGATCAACACACACGACATGAACAGTGTGATGGAAATTGGTGAAAATATTTTGTACATGTACCAGGGCCAAAAAGAGTGGACCGGCAATAACCAGGAAATTATCTTCTCTAAAAACAAACGCCTCAACGAATTCATTTTTGCCTCCGAGTTTTTACGTGACGCTAAAGACATGCGCATGCTTGAAGCAAAGGGCAAGATCGCCAATGACCGTAATATGGACGACCTGTTGAAATAAACGTCCATATTACTTCTCCACATTTATATAGCCGGCTTGACAGGCAATTTAATTTTTTCTATTTTGATGATGGTTGATTAAACCATCTATTCACCTTCAAAAAATAGTTATGAAAAAATTAATGATCTGCCTGGCAGTAATTGCTGCATCTGCCTTTGTTCCTGCTGCCAATGGTCTCACAAAAGAAGAGAGAGACAAAGCCGCACAGTTTTTAACCGCTACCAAAGACGGCGTTGCAGACGCCATCAAGGGTTTAAGTGAAGCACAACTCAAGTTTAAACCAGCGCCTGATAAATGGAGTATTGAAGAGTGCGTAAAACATATTGCTGTAACAGAAACCATGCTATGGCAAATGACAGAAGGCAACATCAAAGCGCCGCTTAATCCTGAAAAAAGAACAGATATCAAATGGAGCGATGAGGATGTAATGAACAATGTTGCCGATCGCACTAACAAAGTAAAAACATCAGCTCCCATGGAGCCGCAGAATTCCGGCTTCGCTACATTGGATGATGCATTAAAATCATTTAATGAAAACCGTGGTAAGTTAATAGCCTATGTCAACAACACCAGCGAAGACTTACGCAATCATGTAGCAGCATTGCCTTTTGGAAGTTTTGATTGCTACCAGATGATTTTGTTTATTGGAGCACATAGTAAAAGACATACGGCACAGATTGCTGAAGTGAAGTCGGATCCTGGTTTTCCGAAGAATTAAGATCGACAAATGTTTAATGGAAAAGCGGCATCTGTGGATGCCGCTTTTTTTGCAAACGCTTGTGATAAATGAGTAATAACTCAATATTGTATTAAAAAAATAGAATAAAGTATATTCGTAATACAATCTTAATGGATGGCAAAAACTCAGAAGGAATTACAAGTTTTAGTGGCAGAGCAAAAGATATTAAACCGGATCTATGTAATCCGTGGCGAAAAAGTAATGTTGGATAGAGATCTTGCAGAAATGTATGGAGTGGAAACAAGAGTTTTAAATCAGAGTATAAAAAGAAATTTAAATCGTTTCCCGAAAGATTTTATGTTTCAATTGTCGGAAAAAGAGTTTAAAAACTTGATATCACAAAATGTGACATCAAGTTGGGGTGGCACTAGAAAGCTGCCCAATGCTTTTACCGAACAAGGTGTCGCAATGCTTTCAAGCATTTTAAACAGCGACACGGCAATTGAAGTTAACATAAGAATCATAAGAGTATTTACAAGGCTAAGAGAATATGCTCTTACACACAAAGACATCTTAATACAACTAGCTAAACTTGAAAAGGAAGTAAAAGGGAACAGTAAGGATATTGAAAATATTTTTGCCGTGCTTAAGGAACTAATAGAAAAAGACGCAAAACCAACACTGAGGAATAAGATTGGGTTTAAGCACTACGATTAATGACATTTCCGAAGATATTAGTAGCTTTTAAAAAATTAATCCCTTATCACAAAAACTCCTTAGTGAAGAAAATAACTGCTCAAATAGTAAAGTATACCGGTATCATTGCTTTTGGTCTCTGGTTTCTGTTATCGGCTGTTGTTATTGTCGCTCTGATTGACAGGTGGAATCATCCAAATATAAAAGGTATTTCGAATGTAGACTTAATGAATTATGAAGTCTTTTCCTTCTGGTTGTTACTGATTTTTATTTTATCAAGGATTCTGCTTGGGTTATTGAGTGGCATATCAAAAAAGAAAAATTATGTTCAAAAAAAATATACTTAAAAATAAGCTACGAGGCCTACTTAGCACATTACTAATTCTTAGGAATTCTAATGAGGTTAAAAAAATTGTGGAAGAATATATTGACTACAATGAATATGGTCTAGCATTTGAACATATTACTTACGAGCTGCATGAAAATGAGATTAGCATAAGCAATGAATATTTTTTGCAGCTTCAGGAGATGGGAAAAGCTTTGGGCCTTGCTGAAAAAGAATATGCCTTTCTAAAAGAATTGATTAGGTAACATCATTAGCAAAGAACTTATAATTTGATGTCGCAAAATGCGATTTCAAGTTGAAACGGTTCTTCTTACAGCTGTACAAAAAAACTAAAAATAAAAGTAAATTCCAGTATTTCTATTGATTGCTTCTTCCAATAGCGTCATTATATTTTTGACCAAATAATTACACTCATCACCCCAATTCTGTTGTAGACCGATCGCCTTGATAACTTTAAATAGACTTTCTATACCCTTGATACTAGCGTCCTCATAATCATCTATGTTAGCATCAACGGTTTCGTTGATTAATTTAAAAAAGCCATTCTTCCAAAGAAGCCCAAATTCATTATCACTCAAATACAATTCAAAAAGATCCTACGTAAATGCTTCATCAAAATCTAATAATTCTTCTGCAAGAGCAGTCTTGGGTACCACTATAACTTTTCTTTTCATTATAATTCAGTTATTGAACGTAATACAAAAACGGCGATACCTTTTGAATATCGCCGTTACTTTATGAAAGAAAATCCTTCTTAAAAATACTTCGTCACCCCTGGCACCGCAATTGGATAATATCCTTCATCATTTGGAACAATTGGTGGCACCGCATTCCAATCGTATACTTTTGGATGGATATCAATACCGGAGTTGATGGCTTTATCCCAGTCAATCACCTGGCCGGAGTAAGTCGCCATTCTCCCCAAAATAGAAGTCATGGTACTCTTAGCGCCGTTTTCTGCATCAGCATATTTGTATTCGCCTTTTGCAATAGCAGCAAAGAGTTCATCATGCTCTGTTTGATATGGATTGCGTTCGCCTTTCTTATCAAACTGGTACAGCACTTTGCCTTTATGATCTACAATATTGGCCTGCCCTGCCTGTATCTTTCCTTTGGTACCAATCAGCAGTTCATCCACTTTACTCCTGGTGCCTGGTATGTGCCGGCACTGGCTGTTTAAGATGCTGCCATCTGCATAGGTAAATTCTACATAGTGATGATCAAAGATTTCACCATGGTCTCTTCCTTTACGCACCTGTCTTCCACCCATACCTTGCGCCTTTACAGGATAGCCACCTTTAAACCAATTAATCACATCAATATTGTGAATGTGCTGCTCATTGATATGATCACCGCATAGCCAGTTAAAATAATACCAGTTGCGCATTTGGTATTCCATCTCTGTTTGATTGTATTTGCGTGGTCTTACCCATACACCATCATTGTTCCACCAGGCCTGTGCAGAAGTGATGTCACCAATCATGTCCTTGCGCTTATACAGCTCTCGGTAAGAATCCTGGTAGTGACGTTGCAATCCAACCACCACGTTTAACTTTTTCTGCTTCGCAATTTCTGCTGCAGCCAATACTTTCTGTACACCAGCAGGATCAGTAGCTACAGGCTTTTCCATAAATACGTGTTTGCCCTGCTTAATGGCTTCTTCAAAATGAATCGGCCTGAAACCCGGAGGTGTAGCCAGGATTACCACATCGGCTAATGGAATTGCTTTCAGGTAACCATCAAAGCCGGTGAATTTATTTTCTTCAGGCACGTTGATCTTTGCCTTCAACTGATCTTTTCCACCCAATGCTTCTGCTGTTTCATCACTGGTTAATTCTTTGTAGCTATTGTCCAGCACATCCCTGAACGCATCTACCATCGCTACAATTCTTACATTTTGTTTGCTCATCATGGCTTGTGTAGCGGCACCGGTACCACGGCCACCACAACCAATCAATGCAATTTTAATAACGTCATCTGCGCCGGAAAAATAGTTGGCTTTGGACAACAGCGGCGCTGCCATTAATCCACCTGCGAGTACTGAACCCTGCACTAAAAAATCTCTTCTTGAATGGCCAGTTTTTAAAGCATCGTTTTTCATTTTGATTTTTATTTTTTGATGAAGATTTTATTATTTACCAAGATAGTTTTTAAAGAACTCATTGATTTGATCTGCGGATGGCTGCACCAGTGGTCTTACAATTCTAAAACCTACGGAGGCTGCATCGGTTAACCACCACTTACTTTTGGGTATCTGCGGATCCCTGTAGTTCCAGAGCGGATCAGATTTAAAGCGGCTGGCACTGCGTAAGCGAAGTGCTTCATCTTTGTATCCACCACCTTTCAATGCTTTTGGATACTTGCTTTTGTTGGGCTCCACCACAGGATCGGTTACATTATCCGCCAATGTCTCCAAGCGTTTGGGATCGTAGTGATCCAGTGTCCACTCACATACATTGCCCAGCATATCATATAGGCCCCATGCGTTGGGCAGCTTCTGTCCTACTTTATGAAACTTATCTTCGCTGTTCTGATCATACCATGCGTACTTGCCTAAATCTTTTTCATCATCACCAAAATAATAACGGGTGGTAGTTCCGGCACGGCAGGCATATTCCCATTCTGCTTCTGTTGGCAGTCGGTAGAAAACACCGGTCTTTGTATACAACCATCGGCAATACATCAGCGCTGCATACTGGCTCATGCTGTTTACAGGAAAGCCCCCTTCTTTACCCATGCCCCAGCTTAAGTCAACATACTGAGCACTGGGTCTTGTAACCGCATCCATTGCTACATTTTGGCTGGTGGTTGCATCTTTAAAAAATACATCAAACTCATCTCTTGTTACTTCATACACGCCCATCCAAAAGGACGAAATGTTTACTTTGCGCTGCGGACCTTCATCACCCTTGCGGCCCTTCTCTGCATCAGGGCTGCCCATGGTAAAACTGCCGGCTTTAATCGGCACCATTTTACATTGCAATGAGGAGCTGGGAATATTGAATTGATACGAAGTAAAATTACTTGTGTCTTGTGCTTTTGCTGAGATGATACTAACGGTAACAGATAAACTAACTAAAAATCTTTTCACTTGAAGTGGTATTAATGGATGAAAGGTAAAAAATAAAGCTGAATAATTATTGTTTCAATTGGTTAGTGTGCATTCAAATTTACGCTTAGCAAAGGTTGCCAAAGTTTCGCAAGCGTTTGCCTAAATTGAAATATCCTCAAAAGGTTGGCAAACCCTGCTAGTTTGAAATTGATTGATTCCAATATTGTGCAAATCCTTTTGTGCTATGAAAAATGATCCTGCCTTTTTTATTCTCAGCTATCAGCAATTCAGCGTGCAACTTTTTTACCAGTTTCTTCGCTTTTTTTACCTTTAAAATACTGCATGCTGTTGCCAGCCAGTCTGCATCGGTTCCATTGCCGGCGATCACCGTAACATTCCGCTGGGATGTAATGCCATAACCGGTTTTGGGATCGGTGATATGAGAATAGCGCTTGCCATCTTTTTCAATAAACTGGAATACATCCCCCGATGTAGTCACAGATTTGTTTTTTAATAACAATGATCTTGGCAACAGCTCATCTTCCTCTTCCGGCACATTGATGCCAACTGACCAACCTGTTGCACCAGGCGGAGCATCACTTACCACAATATCACCGCTTGCATTTACCAGTGCACTTGTTATATGCTGGCTGCTTAAGAAGTTCATTACTTTTTGAGCAATCCATCCCTGCGCTATGCCGCCGAGATCAAGGCTCATGCCTTTTTGAGTCAGCAATACGGTGTTGTTGATGGTATCCAGTTCCATCTTTTGATAGCCAACATATTCTTTTAATGAATCAATCTCCTGCTGTAAAGGAAACTGTTTTGTCTTCCTTGCTTTGCGCCAGCGTTTAATGAGAGGGCCAATGGTGATATCAAATGCACCCTTTGTTTGTTCAGCGGCGGCTTTTGCTCTCTTAAGTATATCCATTAAATCAGCGGATACAGGCTGCCTGGAACCTGCAGCAGCACAGAGTTGCATGAGTTCACTTGTGCTGTCATAATCAGTAAAAATATGTACAAAGGAGTCTACCAGGTAAAAACTTTTGTCGGCTAATGCAACAGCAGTAGCACTATCGTTGCAATACATTACAATAGTAAAAGGAGAGGCCATTTTAGACTGCGTAAAACTGTAGCGCTTTAATTGCGCAGCAGCATTCAAAAAAAATATCAGCAATACGGAAGCAAGCAGGAACCTGGGGAACAATATTTATTTTTTTATCTGTAAGAAAAAGTAAATTTAGTGCACAAAAAATAAACTATGCTGAGAAGAAAATTTATGCAGCAAACATTGCTGGCCGGAGGAGCACTTGTTTCTGCCAACCTAACGAAAGCTGAATCGCCAAACAAAAAAAACACAGACGAAAAAACATTTAACCTGAACTATGCCATACATGATGGCATGTTTGAAAACTTAGCCGGTAAAGATTTTATTGAACAAATAAAATTTGCTCACAGCCAGGGTTTCAGGGCTATTGAAGACAATGGTATGATGGGCCGCCCGGTGGAGGAACAGAAAAAA
>CAZDHQ010000003.1:5469-23291 GCA_964505135.1 uncultured Ferruginibacter sp. | reverse complement strand
AAAAGGCGGTACTGGTGGAGATAAGTCTACAGCATTGGGTTACTTAAATGCTATCCGCAGCAGGGCTGGTGCTACTCAATTAAGCTTGGGGGATTTGGTAGATAACGATGCTAATCACACTGTATTAAATGAAAGGGGAAGAGAATTGTATTGGGAAGGACACAGGAGAACAGATTTGATCCGCTATGGTTTGCTTACATCAAGTACTTACCTGTGGCCATGGAAAGGTGGTGTGGCTTCCGGAACAGGTAAAGACAGCAAGTATAATTTATTTGCTATTCCATCTTCTAACATTGTTGCCAACCCTAACCTAACACAAAACACAGGCTACTAAAAATTAAAATGATTGATATGAAAAATTCAATAAAATATTTATGCAGTGCTTTCCTTGTTTCGGCAGCTTTGCTCAGTTGCAAAAAGGATGAAAACAAAGTTTTCTTCCAGGGAGGAACAGCACCTGTATTAAGTACATCCACTACCACTGATATGGTATTGGACAGCACGAATGCTGCTAAAACTATCGCATTAGTTTTTAACTGGACAAATCCTGAATTCCAGTTTAACACAGGTGTAAGCTCACAGAATGTTACTTACATTTTGCAGATAGATACCACTGGGTCAAATTTTACTAATCCAAATAAGCAGGAAATATCTATTGCCAATGATCTGCGCTATACGCCATCTGTAAAAGAGTTTAATGGCTTTTTAAATAAAATGTCATTAAGGTATGGTATGTCGCATGATGTTGAGTTTAGAATAAAAGCAAGTGTGACAGATAATTCAACAGCAGACGATGTTTATTCAAACGTGGTGAAGATAAAAATTACTCCATACCTGGATGTGGCTGTACCAATTCCAACCGAGGGAACCTTATGGGCAATTGGAAATGCTTTCGCTTCAAGTTGGGATAACCCTATGAAGGATCCCTACGTAACTACACAGCAGTTTACAAAAGTGTCTGAAACAATGTATGAGCTGGTTGTTGATTTTGTTGGCGGAGGAAATTTTAAACTCATTCAGCAACAGGGCAACTGGGATACTCAGTACAGGCCAAAATATAGTGCGGACGTACCTTTTGATGGCGGTGATTTTGAAAAAAGAAATGCAGACCCAGGTTGGAATGGACCAGCCACAGCAGGCACATATAAAATCACAGTTGATTTTATTACCGGTAAATATAAAATCACTAAACAGTAAACTTTAAGCAATAAATTTTAAACTGATGAAAAATATTATCAAATTATTCATAGCGGGATTGATGCTTACCGGGTTTATTACAGCCTGCAGTAAGATTGATAACCTGCACAAAGAAGACCCACTGCCGCTGTACCAAAAAGGTAAATCACCGGTACTGAGCAGTTCTGCTACTTCAGTAGCGCCCACATTAGCAGATACCACTAATAGCGTGATTTCATTTAGCTGGTCTAATCCGGAATACGCTAATGATTCTTCCACCACAAAATACGTGGTGGAGATTGATACAGCAGGTGGTTCATTTTTAAATCCTGCTTCTAAAACAGTAAATGGTACTTTAAGTACCAGCTTTACAGGGCGTGAGTTGAATGCCATTTTGTTGGCTTACGGATATCCGTTAACTGATGCCAAAACTGTTTCTGTAAGAGTACTTTCCTCCTATGCAAATAACAATGAGCGTTATGCTTCCAACACACTAACTATCACGGTTACCCCATTTGCAGATCCTTCCAAGTTAACAGGTTCTGTTTCAGAAGCAACATTAGCTTTGCCTACAGCAGGTGATAAAGCAATTGATTATAGCTGGACCCCGGCTTATCCGGGCTTTTCAGGTGCAGTATCTTATTCATTGGAATACGACTCTGCAGGTAAAGGCTTTGCATCACCAAAACAGATTAGCCTTACAGCTCCTACTCTTTTAACCACATCACTTACACAGGGTCAGTTAAATGAAACCGCTTTAAACGTTGGTGTAGTGGGCGGTACCGATGGCAAAGTTGATTACAGGGTAAAAGCAACGACTGCTTTTGGTGCAGTAGCATACTCCAATACTTTCTCTGTATTGATTCATTCTTATTTCCCAATCCGTAGATTCTATATGCCAGGTGGCTATCAGTCTTCTACAGGTAATGGAAATGACTGGGATCCTCCAACAGCACCTGAATTTATCAGGGATACAAGAGATGGTGCATTAAATGATATCTACTACATGTATATCTATTTGCCAGCCGGACAGGAGTTTAAATTTACACAGGGCAGATCATGGGATATAAATTATGGTGGAACTGGTGGTAATCTTTCTCAAAACGGAAGTAATCTTTCAGTACCTGAATCTGGTGTGTATCGGATTGTGATTAATGCATCTACGCTTAAGTATGATATACGTAAAGGCAGAATGGGATTTGTGGGTGGTGCAATAGGCGCAGGATGGAACCCGCCAAATGTTTTCCCTGGTTATGAAATGGGATTGGCAGCACCAAATCTTTTTGTAGGCTTAACTGATTTTGCAACGGGTAGTGAATGGAAAATGATTGATAATGACAGCTGGAATAATGGAAGCCTTGATGTAGACAATACAAGAAGCTATGGTTCTACTTCAGCAGGCAGTGGTTCTATGCAAATCAACGCAGGCAATTTCCCTGCTGTTTCCACTGCGGGTAGGTACCGTGTAATTTGGGATGGCCGTAACCGTGATGATATCCAGTATCAAATTATCCCTGCTGCTCAAATGAGAGTAGTAGGTGATGGTATACAGGGCGTGAACGCATGGGATCCTGGTTCTTCACCACAGATGACTTACAATGGTAATGGTATTTGGACCATTACATTAAATCTTGTTGGTGGTAAGGATATTAAATTCCTGGCTGGTGATGCATGGGGCGCTTTTGATTATGAAGATAACAGCAACGGTGATCAAGGTGTGGGTACTGCAAGACCAATTAAATGGGATGGTGGACCAAACTTTAAAACACCGGCAGCAAGCGGTTCTTACACCATTACGCTGAACGAAAATTTACAAACCGTAACAATTACCAACTAAGACTCGATAGATCAAAAAAGGAAACGGGCTGAATCATCAGCCCGTTCTTATTTTAATAGGTTTGATCATTTACTCAAATACGATCGTTTTATTTCTCCAGATCAACACCCTTTCTTCAAACACTAACTGCATGGCTTTTGCCAGTACGGCCGTTTCAATTTCTTTACCGGCTTTCACCATATCTGCAGCAGTAAAAGAATGATCCACCGGTATAATTTGCTGTGCAATGATGGGGCCTTCATCCAAATCATTGGTTACGAAATGAGCAGTGGCTCCAATTAATTTTACACCACGTTCATAAGCCTGTTTATATGGGCTTGCGCCAACAAAGGCTGGTAAAAAAGAGTGATGAATGTTTATGATGGCATGCTTGTAGTCAGCAACAAATCCTGGTGACAATATTCGCATGAACTTCGCTAAAACCAGGTATCCAGGTTGATATGTTGAAATGGTATTTTTCAACTCTTGCTCAAATTGTTCTTTTGTTTTGTTTTCATGAGAAATAAAATGAAAAGGAATATCAAATCTTTTACAAACATCTTCCAATGTGCTATGGTTAGCAATCACACACTGTACTGTTGCACCCAATGTTTTGAAATGATTGCGCAGTAGGATATCTCCGAGACAGTGGTATTCCTTTGTAACCAGCACCACTATTTTCTTTTCAAGCGTGGGATTTACCTTGATCTCAACATCTGCCGGCAATACGGCTTTTAAATTATCTTCCATTCGCAATGGCTCTACATAACCATCCACTTCAATGCGTACAAAAAAACGATTGCCTATTTTATCTACATGTTCCCTCATAGAAACAATGTTGATATTTTGCTTTGCAATTACGTTTGAAATATCTGCTACCAGCCCAATACGATCTTTACATTGAATAAGAATTACCATGGTTTTGTTTCACACAAAGTTCGCAACGATTACAGCGAAACAACGATTGTGTTTTGTTTTAAGTTATAACGATCTAAACGTGGTACCGTTTCATTTATTTGTGCCGTTGTGTGAAAGAATCAATGCGCTGCCAGCCAGTTTTCACCCACGCCTACTTCTGCATCTGTTGGCACTTCTTTAGGCAGCGGCAAAGCAGTTTGCATACACTGCAGTATAACAGGTTTTATTTTTTCTACTTCATCTTTATGTGCATCAAACACCAATTCATCATGCACCTGCAACAGCATTTTAGATTTGAAATCGTGTTGTTTAAATGCAGCATGAATTTTTATCATCGCCATCTTGATCATGTCTGCCGCCGTGCCTTGTATCGGTGAATTGATGGCGTTTCTTTCTGCAAAACCACGAACCGTGAAGTTGGCCGAATTAATATCTCTTAACCAGCGTTTACGTCCCATCAGTGTTTCAACATAACCCGTTTCTTTTGCAAAGTTGATGGTATCATCCATGTACTTCTGGATGTTGGGGAATTGCTTTTTATAGTTATCAATAATTTCCTTTGCTTCCGCTCTTGATATGCCGAGGTTATCAGCCAAACCAAAAGCGCCCTGGCCATAGATAATACCAAAGTTTACGCTCTTGGCCTTGTAGCGCATTTCCTTTGTCACATCTTTTTCTTCCACACCAAATACTTTTGCAGCAGTAGCTGTATGAATATCTTTTCCGGTCTTAAACGCTTCACACATGTTTTCATCACCGCTAATGGCCGCCACGATTCTCAACTCAATTTGAGAATAATCGGCAGACATTAAAATGTATTCTTCATTTCTTGGAATGAAGGCTTTTCTAATTTCACGCCCACGTTCCGTACGCACAGGAATATTCTGCAGGTTGGGGTCAATGCTGCTCAGCCTTCCTGTTACCGCCACGGCCTGTGCATAAGAGGTATGCACCCGTCCTGTTTTTTTATTGATCATCTGCGGCAGCGCATCCACATAAGTATTTTTTAACTTAGTGAGCTCCCTGAATTTTAAGATATCATCGCAGATTTTATTGTTCACTGCCAGCTTCACCAATACATCTTCACCCGTTGCATACTGACCTGTCTTTGTTTTTTTTGCTTTTGGATCCAGTTTTAATTTTTCAAACAGCACTTCACCCAATTGTTTTGGACTTGCCAGGTTAAACCGTACACCTGCGCACTCATACACCAGTTCTTCTGCCACTTTTGCATCTGCCTCTAACTGCTTACTATACTCTTTTAAAAAATTTTCATCAATTCGTATTCCCTCAAACTCCATATCCGTAAGCACTTTCACCAAAGGATTTTCTACCTCATAAAAAACCTTTTCAACTTCTTTTGTTTTTAATTGGGGCAGAAAAATATTTTTTAGTTGCAATGTGATATCAGCATCTTCAGCAGCATAGTCTTTTATCTTTTCAATTTCCACATCTCTCATATTGCCCTGGCCTTTCCCTTTTTTACCAATCAATTCTTCAATGTGTACGGGTTCGTATCCAAGGTATTTTTCACTCAATGCATCCATACTTCGCTTACCATCCGGTTCTATCACATAATGCGCCAGCATGGTATCAAAAATATTTCCCTTTAGTTCATAACCATACCACTTCAACATCAGCATATCATACTTGAGGTTTTGACCAATCCATGTTTTGGTTTCATCCGCAAAAAGACCCTCAAATTTTTTTAGTAATGCTTTACAAGCTTCCTGTTCGGGTGGGCAGGGAACATAATAAGCTTCTGCAGGAGTAAATGAAAAGCTTAATCCAACCAGTTCTGCATTATTTGCATCAAGACCTGTTGTCTCCGTATCAAAACAAATTTCCTTTTGTTGTTTTGCATCATTTAAAAATTTTTCGATGGATGCATCCTCATTCAGCAGTATATAATTATGCGGCGTATTGTTAATGTTCTTTGTTACTGCTACTGCGGTCTCCTCTTCACCATCGGCAGGATTTAACACTGCTTTTTGTACCGTATTCGTTTCTTCAATCACATTGCCAAACAGATCCATCTGCACATTGGCTGTCTTAGCTTTTATTTCTACTGTTTGGTTTTCCGGGTTAGCAGCAACTTCAATCTCCTCGCCTAATATCCGTTTACCAAGCGTTTTAAATTCAAGATCAACAAACACTTCTTTCAGCGCTGTTTTGTTCATCACTTTAATCATGAAATCTTCTTCATGAAATTCAACCGGTACATTGGTGATGATGGTTGCCAGTTTTTTACTCATGATAGCGTCTTCCTTTCCCGCTCTAATCTTTTCTCCTATTGATCCTTTGATACTATCTGCATTGGCTAAAATATTTTCCAGCGTTCCATATTCAGCCAACAACTTGGCAGCAGTTTTTTCACCTACACCTTTTATGCCTGGTATATTATCTACTGCATCACCCATTAAACCAAGCATATCAATTACCTGGTCTACATTGGCAATGCCCCATTTATTACAAACTTCCTGTGGACCTAAAATTTCGAATACACCTCCCTGGTAGGGTGGTTTGTAAATTTTGATGTGCTCTGAAACCAATTGTCCATAGTCTTTGTCGGGCGTTACCATAAATACATCATAGCCTGCTTTTTCCGCCTGCTTTGCCAATGCACCAATTACATCATCTGCTTCATATCCATCCACCGCCACCACGGGTATGTTCATTGCTTCAATGATCTTAATGATATCCGGTACAGCAGCAGAAATATCCTCCGGGGTTTCCTGCCTGTTCGCTTTATAATTAGCAAAATCTGTATGGCGTTCTGTTGGCGCCGCTGTATCAAAGCAAACAGCCATGTGTGTAGGCTTTTGATTATTGATCAAATCAATTAGTGTATTGGTAAAACCAAACTGTGCGTTGGTATTTCTTCCCTTACTTGTAATTCTCGGATTGCGGATTAATGCATAATAAGCTCTGAAAATAAGCGCATACGCATCCAGTAAAAATAGTTTCTTTTGCATGTGGTAAAAGTAAAAAATCAAATCTCAAAAGTCAAAAACTAAAAAAGAGGTTTACCATACCTATAAGGTTTTAAAAAAACTTATAGGTATCATTTAAACAAAAAGGTGGTCGATTGATGACCACCCTTCTAAAAATCTTACTATTAGTTTAAAATCTTTCGTCTAAAAAGAAAGGCAGCATTGCCCGCCAGGTAGGCCAGTCGTGGCGCCACTCTTCGCCCCACACACTTAATTCATAATTGATGCCTTTGTTGTATAAAATACCAGCTATTTCTCTTGCTGCATCCGGAGCTTCATAAGATCCTGTTCCAGTAGCAATAATGATGTGGTTACTTTTTCGTATTTGCTCTAAAATATTGTGATCAGTTAAATTAGGCAGATAATGACAAGGGGAGTTATAATACACCTGTTCATCATAAAATCCATCCGTGTATTCCATTAAATTATACACGCCGCTCATGGCAATAACGCCATTCAATAAATCAGGACGCTTTAAAAATAAATTCATGCTATGCAATGCACCAAAGGATGCACCAGATATAATGATGGGTGTATCAGGTGAGGTGTTGTTTTTAATGAATGGGATTACCTCGTTAAAAATATATTCGTTGAATTGATTGTGACGAATGGCCTTGTGTTCGCCCAGCATGTGTTTGTTCATCCAGCTTTCATTGTTCATGCTGTTTACAGAAAACACTTTCACTTTCCCACTTTCAATAATAGGAGCCAAAGCATCTATCATTTCAAATCTTTCGTATTCTAAATAATCTGCTGCGGCAGTAGGCACTAATAATAAAGCGAAACCATAATGGCCATACACGGCGATGGGCATTTCTTTTTGAACGGCAGGGCTAAACCAGGAGGTGAGGTATCTTTGCATAAGTTAAATGTTGATAGTTAACTGTTTTACTCAACTTGAGTGTTTAAATTTAAATATATTTGTTTTTCGGTTATGGCTATGAAAATAGAATAATCCTTAAAAATCTTGGTATGAATTTAAAATCACTTTTACTAATCCTGTGCACCTTTGGTTTATTCATATTCTTTTCCTGTGATAAAGAAGAAAGTTTTGAAACCGGCCAGCTACCTGCAACGGATACCGGAATGGCGGGTGGAACAGCGAAATATTCTTTCGATGAAGCAAGCAGTGCTTGTACAGGGGCATTGATTTCAGGAACATTTACTGCAGGAACTGCTACCACTTCAGCCAATGCAGTTGTTCTTAAGGTAACAGTTGATTCTATAGGAACCTATATTATAAGCACAGCTACAGTTAACGGCGTTTCCTTCAGCGGTTCAGGATCTTTTACAGCTACTGGTCAGCAAAATGTTACACTAACAGCGAACGGAATACCAACTGCACCCGGCAGTTTTAATTATAAACCAGGAGCAGATGGTTGCATCTTTTCGGTAACCGTAAATACGGCGCCGTCCAATACCGCTGGTAATTTTAAAGCCAAGATAGACGGTACCCAATGGGTAGCAGATAAATACGCACAGGGCGCAAGGATAGGTGGTCTCATTAACTTAACCGGACTTGGCCTTGATAAGAAAACAATTACAATAACATTAAAAGATTCTGGTGTTCATCAATACACACTTGCATGGGATAATTCGTCTAGTAGCGCAGGAGCATTCACGGACAGCACTCTGTCAGACTTTACTGCATTTACATCCAATGCCGGAGACAAGCCGGAGGAAGGCGGAGGCACGGTTAACATTACCTCAATAAATGAAGCAAATAAAACAATGTCAGGAACATTCAGTTTTAAAGCAAAAAGAACTTCTGACAATAGTTATCGAACAATTTCCGAAGGTGTGTTTACAGATTTACCTTATATCACTTCCCTACCCCCCACACCCTCTACAGATACGCTTTTAGTGAAGATTGACGGTGTGTCTTTTACACCTATTTCTGTTTACGGAGTTTATGTATCACTACTTTCAAGCATCGCAATAAGCGGCACTGATGCATCTGCTTCTAAAACAGTAGGTTTAAATTTTCCTGCGGATATTAAAGCCGGCACCTACACTATTGGTAGCATTATTGATCCCTATTATGGACAATACAATCCCGATGCGTCTACTTATCTATCATCCGATACAGGGTCGCTTGAAATTTTGTACCACGATCCGGCATCGAAAAGAATCAGGGGGAAATTTAGTTTTGATGCATCTCAATTTTTAGGCGGAGGGCTAAAGGCTAAACTTACCGAAGGGTATTTTGCGCTTACTTATCAGTAATATTTTTGAGAAACAAATTGAAGGCACACTATTTTATGGTATGCTTTTTTATAACACACCTTCCTTAATTTCGGTCCACAGCTCCCTGTAGCATTGAGCTGCGTAACTACTGTTCGCAAACTCCATAATAGGCGCTTTGTGGATACCCATCTTTTCTACATCGGATAAATAGGGAATATAGTTCTGGAAGAAACGTTTGTCTTTGTACAATTCCTCCATCACTTCATTGTGCAGATTTTTCCTTAGGTCGGCCATGGTAAAAAAGCACATCATCTTTTTAAGGTCAAGATCTTTTTCTTTAAAATAATCCTTCACCATGTGATAAGTGCGAACGGATAGAGTGGTTGGAATAACCGGCATCAACACGATATCCGCAGCAGCAAAAATATTTTCGTGCAAGGCGCTAAAGCCGGGCGGGCAATCAATAAACACAAATTCATATTCACCCTGCAATTGCTTTAATACTGTTTTCAGCCTGTTTTTATTCCCCTTCATTTCTTCCAGCATAATATCAAAGCTCTTTGAGCTATTATCTGCTGGTATCACATCTACCAATTCAAAATCGGTGCTCATGATGGCATTTTCCAACTCAGCATCCTTAGTGATCAGCTTCTTTATCCCGGGATGAGTTTTTGGTTTGGCCTTGTAATAAAAGCTGGCAGAGCCCTGCGGATCAATGTCCCACAGTAAGGTTTTATATCCGTCTACAGCAGACAGGTAAGCGAAGTTTACGCAACTGGCGGTTTTACCTACACCACCTTTTAGATTATAAAGAGCGATTGTGGTCATAGCTTATTTCTTTAAGAAATGATAGGTTAAGATAGTCATTTATTACACAAGTTATGTATGAGAGTCAAAACACAGGGTAAAGAATAAGAGAATAACGGGATTTGGATGAAGGTATTGTGAATTGATATGGGTAGCACCTCATATCCGTTATTTCAAAAAAGAAGCGGCAGCGGGCACTACCAGGTTACAATCGTACCCAGCTCTATGGAGTCAATTTTTTTAGCTTCTCGATATTGTTCCTTGTATTTACCATCGATAAGCTTGTAAGCAATTACGATATCGTCTTCGGGATCAACAATAAAATATTCCTTTACACCATATTTTTCATATAACTGCAGCTTGGTTTTTAAATCGTAATAAGCATTTGAAGGAGACAACAGTTCAATAACCATGTTAGGGGCTCCTTCTGCACCATTATCATTTAAAATGAAAAGGTTACTTTTTGAAACGAAATAGATATCTGGTTGAACTACATTTTCATCATCAAGATAAACATCAGAGGGAGCAAAATATACTTCGCCTATCCCATTCTTATCACATAATTCAAGGATTTTAGTAAAGATTCTCCCAATCAGTTTTTGATGTGAGCGATTTGGCGATGGTGACATGATTATCTCTCCATTTATTAGTTGATATGCAGAACCCTCAGGAAGTTGTTGATAATCCTTGAAAGTTTTTTTGCCTTTAGTAATTGCTGTCGCTCCCATAAAGTACCTGTAAGTTACTTAATTTATGCTTTCATTTTCTCCAGTTCCTTTTGCAACCTAAACATCTCATCCCTCAACCTTGCAGCTTCCATAAAATCCATATCCTTCGCTGCTTTCTCCATGGACTTTTTTACAGATGAAATTTTCTTTTCCATCTTGGGAATGGTCAGGTATTCTTCCTGGTCTTCCGCGGCTACAGTTATGATATCTTCATCTCCACCAAGGGCATAAGGTTTCTTTTCATCAAATCCCTTGATATCAAGCACACTGGTTTGTGCAAACACCTGCTCTTTGCTTTTGATAACGGTTTTTGGTGTAATGCCGTGTTCAATGTTGTAGGCAATTTGTTTTTCTCTCCGCCGCAGTGTTTCATCCATTGTCTTCTGCATGCTCTCGGTAATCTTATCTGCATAAAAAATTACCAGTCCATCCACATTTCTTGCCGCACGTCCTGCAGTTTGCGTTAAGCTTTTTTCATTACGGAGATAACCTTCCTTATCTGCATCCAATATTGCCACCAATGAAACCTCTGGTAAATCCAAACCTTCTCTCAACAAGTTTACCCCAACCAATACATCGATGACACCTAAGCGTAAGTCTCTTAGTATTTCTACCCTCTCCAATGCATCTACTTCACTGTGTATGTATTTGCTTTTAATATTGATGCGGTGCAAATACTTATCCATTTCCTCCGCCATGCGTTTGGTTAATGTAGTTACCAACACACGGTCGCCTTTTGTAACACGCTTATCAATCTCATCCAATAAATCATCAATCTGATTGATAGAAGGCCGCACTTCAATTGGTGGATCAAGTAAACCGGTTGGTCTTACAACCTGCTCTACCACCACACCACCGGTCTTCTCCAGTTCATAATCTCCCGGTGTAGCAGACACGAAAATGGTTTGACCAGTCATGTTTTCAAACTCATGAAAATTTAGCGGTCTGTTATCCAAAGCCGATGGCAAACGAAAACCATAATCAACTAAAATCAATTTACGGCTGCGGTCACCTCCATACATTCCACTTACCTGGGGAACTGTCTGATGGCTTTCATCTATCACACATAAAAAATCCTTTGGAAAATAATCCAGCAAACAGAAAGGCCTTGTACCCGGCGTTCTTCGGTCAAAAAATCTTGAATAGTTTTCAATGCCGTTGCAATAACCCAACTCACGGATCATTTCCAAATCATATTGCACTCTTTCATTCAGCCTTTGTGCTTCAATAAATTTTCCTACGCTTTTAAAATATTCCACCTGTGCAGCAGTTTCATCCTGTATTTCATAAATCACCTGCTGCATTATGTCCTTTGGCGCTAAGTAAAGATTGGCAGGAAAAATGGCAGCATTATCTACCAGTGCAATTCTCTTGCTGCTGCTGAGTTCCAGCGTTTCGATGGTTTCAATTTCATCACCAAAAAAAGTAATCCGGTAACCATAATCTACATAAGGCAGGTTGATGTCAACGGTATCACCCTTGACTCTGAACGTTCCTCTTGTAAAATCTCCCTGACTTCTTTGGTACAAACTATTTACCAAGGAATGTAAAAATCCCTGCCTTGAAATCACCTGCCCTTTTTGAATCCTCACAATGCCATTTTCAAACTCAGTGGGGTTACCCATACCATAAATGCAACTTACACTTGCCACTACAATAATGTCTCTTCTTCCGCTCAGCAATTGCGCAGTTGCCTGCAGCCTCAGTTTATCCAGTTCTTCATTAATACTTAAATCTTTTTCGATGTAGGTATTACTAACGGGAATGTATGCCTCAGGTTGATAGTAATCGTAATAGCTAACAAAGTAACCCACAGCGTTATCAGGAAAGAATTGCCTGAATTCGCCATACAATTGGGCCACCAATGTTTTATTATGGGTAAGCACCAACGTAGGCCGCTGTACATTTTGAATTACATTAGCAATAGTAAAAGTCTTACCACTACCAGTTACCCCCAATAATGTTTGGTAGCGTTCCCCATCCAAAATACCTTCGGTAAGTTTAGCAATGGCATCCGGCTGATCACCGGCGGGAGAATAATTTGATTGTAACTGAAATGGCATAGGGGTATTACTTTTACTGCAAATTAGTTGAATTAAAAATAAAACGGCAGCAGTAGTCAATCGTTCAAAATAACTTTAATAAAAAATAATGAAGCCGATAATTACTATAGAATATTGCCCAAAATGTCACTGGCTGTTGAGAGCAGCCTATGTGGCGCAGGAACTGCTTACCACTTTTGAACAGGAATTAAAAGGAGTTACGTTGCAACCAAGCGAAACCAGTGGTGCATTTAATATCAGCATCAATGAGCAAATAATATTTAACAGGAAAACATACGGAGGCTTTCCTGAAATAAAGGAGTTAAAGCAAAAAGTAAGAGATATGATATGCCCAGGCAAAAGTCTTGGGCATACAGATACAAAAGCAAATAATATTAAGTCTGGTAACTAAACCAGCACCTGCGACTTTTTCACTTTTACAAAATCTGCTTTGCCTCCTTCACACACGGAGCATACATAAGAGGATGGTAGTGCTTCAAAAGGAGTTCCAGCTTCCACCCCATCATCAGGCTCACCTATAGACGGATCATATACGGTTTTACATTTGGTACATTGCCATATAAACTGGTCTGGCGCATCATCAAAAAGAAGATTATATAAATCATTGTCTGAATCTTTTTTTAACAGGCTTTCACGGTAGCGGTAGTATTTCAATACACTTCTGCGTAATTGTTCTGGTAATACAAATTTGAAATTATCGCTGCTAAAAACTTCTTCGGTTCTTTCGTTTGGATTAAAATCCTTTGCATTTAGAATATCATATACTTTAAAAAGCTTGATACCTAAAAAATCAACCAGGTATCTCCTTCTTACTAATATGCTACTAAATATTTCACTCTTGCTTCTTGTTTTAATGCCGATGCAGATACCAAAGGTTCGCATGTCATCAGTGCTAAGATGTTTTACCAAAAAGTTCTTTAACTCCAGCGCTTCTACAGAATTATCTTCTACCTGGAAATTTAGTTCATTGGCAGCATGCCGCATATTTATTTGAAACCGCTCCAGCAGCAGGTTCCAGCTTGCTTTATCTTTTTCCTCAATACCTTTTATCATGATGGTTTTCCATGCGGTACAGCAGAATTGGCTTAATCCTGTTTCGATGCACAGCTGGCTTACAGCAATCAGAAAATCTACACTAAAAAATTCATCCCTGCGATAAATGCCCAACCAATATTTATCACCATAGCGGTTAAGACCTTCGTAATAAGGCAAATTAAATGGAGGCAATTCTGCATTTTTCTGTGCAGGCTTACTATTTATGTTACTGAGCGCAAGACTGGCAAATAATTGGTCCCCGTTTGCTGCTGCATTATCTATATAAGAACTTGCATTGGATATAATCAACTCCTCAATAGCTTTGGTAACGGTGGGGATATCATTGCTGTGACAAAGCTGGTTCCATTCATAAATGATATTGGTTTTAGGAAACCTTATGATAAGATGCCAGTATTGTGCATCTGATGGCGCAGCTACCCAATTGATATTGCCAGTAAGCATAGGTGTAAAGCTCTGGTCACTGTCGCAGATATTCACTTTTAGCGTGGGTTTATAATCTATCGCATTTAAAATTTCTTTGTACACCGGCTCTGTTAGCCATGTGTTGCGTATAAAAATTTCCTCTGCCGGAAAAGAGCTTATTACATTGGGATGTTTCGGCGTATTTACACCATACTCGATATTTAATTTATCCAACTGTTCGGTAAAACCGGGCAGGTTAAAATCTTCCATATCTACCAGCAATTGCTGGCGAAGCCCAAAGCGCACATAAAAAATCTTCAATTTTTTTACCGCATGTAAAATATTGCTAAGCTCACGGGGGGTAATAATGCCGCCGCGGAAGTTGATGAAAATTGTGTTGGCCATAATCGATTGTTTCGATATGGAAAGTTATAGTGTTTAATAGGTAATTAAAAATTTTTATTTGTGTAAAAAGACGGTTTATTATGGATATTATTTAAAAATTAAAAGCTTTTATTAACATAAAATATTTTATAATGTTTTATGTTGTTGCAAAAAAGAGGCTGTCCCGGATTTTTGAGACAGCCTCTTTTTATTCGATAAGGGGATGTGGAAAGTTCTCGTTGAAGAGATTCTCAAGGCATTCATTTCATTTTTAAGACTTCCTCTTGAAATAACTGTGTAACTCACTTACCGGCGCTTCATTTGTCTTTGCTGTTTAAGCATCATTTTTTCTATTTCATTCTTACGAATAAACCACGCAATAGTGAACGATGGAATGATATCTGCAAAAGGAAGAATCTCCTCAATAAAATTCAATATACCACCAATGGTTCCTACACGTCCGCCAAACATTTTTAGAAAAATAAGAGCAGAGATTGGAGCCCAGATAAGATCTGCAAACTCACCAAAGCCAGGAACAGAAAAAGTGGCCATACCTATCAGGTCCATTATTATACAGATGCTGATATTGGGAAGGAAAAGTTTCTCTGTCTTCATTTTAGCGGCTTTATGAACACTACAAAGAAAGTAAGCCGCTTGTTTAAATAAATTTAAAATTAAGCTGCTCAATTTTTAGCTACCTGATAGCGAGGAGAATAAAAATCTGTATTTTGTACGAAATCTCAATCAAAATGACTGCTTCCTCTCAGCGCTTTACCGCTCTTGATGTTTTCCGTGGCATGACTGTTTGCTTAATGATTATTGTAAACACCACAGGTAACGGACCCACTACGTACGCACCGCTTAACCATGCAGCATGGCATGGCTTTACACCCACAGACCTGGTATTTCCTTCTTTTCTTTTTGCTGTAGGCAATGCCATGAGTTTTGTTATGAAGAAATGGAATACGCTTTCACAAAGCCAGGTGGTATGGAAAATATTAAAGCGAACTTTTATCATTTTTTTATTGGGCTACCTGATGTATTGGTTCCCTTTTGTAAAACGTGACGTTAGCGGCCATTTTATTTTTGCACCGTTTGAGGATACAAGAGTATTTGGTGTATTACAACGCATTGCTTTATGTTATGGCATTGCTGCGCTGATGATCTATTTACTGAAACCAAAAGTATCATTGATCATTGGCGTTTGCCTGTTGTTCCTTTATTGGTTTTTAATGTATGCATTTGTTGATTCAGCAAATGCGCTGGATATGCAATTAAATCTTGGAACTGTAATTGACAAATGGCTTTTAGGTGAAAAGCACTTATATCATGGAGAAGGTGTACCATTTGATCCGGAAGGTTTACTTAGCACCATGACTTCTGTTGTAAACGTAATTGCAGGCTACACTGTTGGAAAATACATACAGGAAAAAGGCAATACTTACGAAGGATTAACCAAACTATTAATTGCAGGAGCATTGTTACTCTTTGCGGCCTATTGCTGGAACCTTGCTTTTCCAATCAATAAAAAATTATGGACGAGTTCTTTTGTTTTGCATACGGTGGGTATTGACTGTATTGTTATTTCCATTATTATCTACATTATCAACTTTAAGCAAAAAACCAGTTGGACATATTTCTTTGAAGTGTTTGGCCGCAATCCGTTATTCATTTATTTGTTATCTGAACTGGGCGCCACCTTATTATACTTCTTTAAAACTGATCCCAAGACATCTGTGTTTGCATGGATTTATCAAAATATATTCAAGCATGCAGGTGATTACTTTGGTGCGTTCTTATTTGCAGTAAGCTTTATGCTGCTGTGCTGGTTAGTGGGTTATGTGTTGGATAAGAGGAAAATATATGTGAGGGTGTAATTTAAAGTTATGCAAGCAAATAATATTAAAAATAAGGTTGCTTTTCATACGCTTGGCCTTTTGTTATTATAACATTATTAGTCATTACTGTTTTTTATTTCGACGATAAGTCTAATGCAAAAAACATACTGGCTGGTTTTCCTTTGGGCTTTTTTATAAGGTGGGTAATCAGCAGAAAAAAATATCTTACTTCTATTGAATTTTATAGCGGCGGTATTTCCATTGAGTACTTAAATAATTTTCTGGTTAAGAAACAGCTTTATTTAAAAGATGATTGCTCTTTAATTTACAGTGACGAAGTCAACCGACTCCTTGGAGAACGGGACCAGGTACTCCTATCCAATGAAGAAAAAAAATTTACCTTCATCAATCTTGACAAAAGTATCAGGGCCTATATTTTGGAGGCAATTGGAGAAAAGGTTTGATCATAAAACTTTCCGCTTCAGGTAATGATCATAATCGGGTATCTGCGTTTCATATTCTTCCTGCATTAGCGGTGAGGTAAGTAAAAAATCAGCAGTGGCTCTGTCACATGCCAATAATATATTCCAGGCCACACCCAATCTAAGTAAGGCTTTTACATCACTATCATGTGGCTGTGCTTCCATTGGATCCCAAAAAAATATTAATACATCAACGAGCCCCTCTGCTATCATTGCTCCTATTTGCTGATCACCGCCCAATGGGCCGCTGAGCATTTTTTTTACCGGTCTGTCCAGCTCTTCTTCCAACAGCTTTCCTGTGGTACCTGTTGCAATCAATTCATGCCTGGCCAGTATTAAAGCATTGTGCCTGGCCCAGTCTATCAGGTCTTTTTTCTTGTTGTCGTGTGCCACAAGGGCAATTCTTTTTCTCCTTCCTGTTTTTCTTATGCTGATCATTTTGTATTTTTATATTGATACTATGAATTAATAAAGGTAATCTCTCTTTATATTAATTCTCATTTAACCTTGCTTTCCCAGTGAAATGGCGTACCTTCGCCGCTCGTTTAAAACCGGTACAATATAGTTTCAACAAGGCTTTCGGCACTTGATTTACTGTTTTAAATTCAACATTAAATTATGAATATCAGAAATATAGCAATTATTGCACACGTTGACCACGGTAAAACTACATTGGTTGACAAGATTTTACACGCCACCAAAGTTTTCCGTGACAACCAGGACACAGGTGAGCTGATTATGGACAGCAACGACCTGGAAAGAGAGCGTGGCATCACCATTTTTAGTAAAAACGCATCCGTTACCTACAAGGGAGTAAAAATTAACGTGATAGATACTCCGGGTCACGCTGACTTTGGTGGTGAGGTGGAAAGGGTTTTGAAAATGGCCGATGGTGTGATTTTGCTGGTAGATGCTTTTGAAGGACCAATGCCGCAAACACGTTTTGTGCTGCAAAAAGCATTGCACCTGAAC
>CAZDHQ010000003.1:0-5459 GCA_964505135.1 uncultured Ferruginibacter sp. | reverse complement strand
TGTAATCAACAAAGTAGATAAACCAAACTGTCGTCCTGATGAAGTGCATGATGCAGTATTTGAATTATTTTTTAACCTTGACGCTACAGAGGAACAACTTGACTTCCCAACGTTCTACGGTAGTGGTAAGAATGGTTGGTTCAATGATTCATTAACACAAATTGATAATATTGATCCGTTACTGGATGGTATTTTAAAATATGTACCAGAGCCAAAAGTAGAGGAAGGCAATTTGCAAATGCAGATTACTTCGCTTGATTATTCCTCTTTCCTTGGAAGGATTGCAATTGGCAAAGTGGCCCGTGGTTTTATTAAAGAGGGTATGCCTTTTACATTGATGCAGACTGATACCAAACAACGCAAATCAAGAGTGAAAGAATTGTATGTGTTTGAGGGAATGGGCAAGAAAAAAGTAACCGAAGTACAAGCGGGTGATCTTTGCGCTGTAGTAGGTATTGAAGATTTTAATATTGGTGATACTATTGCTGATTTTGATAATCCGGAAGCATTACCGGTTATCAGCGTGGATGAGCCAACCATGAACATGCTTTTCAGCATTAACAATTCTCCTTTTTATGGTAAGGATGGAAAGTTTGTAACCAGCCGTCACCTGCGTGACAGGCTGATAAAAGAAACAGAAAAGAATCTTGCCTTGAGAGTGGAAGAAAGCGAAGGTGGCGAAGCATTCGTAGTGTATGGCCGTGGTATTTTGCACTTAGGTATATTAATTGAAACCATGCGTCGTGAAGGATATGAATTAACCGTGGGTCAGCCACAGGTAATTGTAAAAGAATTACATGGTACCAAGTGTGAGCCTTACGAAAACCTGGTGGTAGATGTTCCACAGGAATTCGCCAGTAAAGTAATTGACCTGGTAAGCCGCCGCAAAGGTGAAATGCAGGTGATGGAAACCAAAGGTGATATGCAGCATTTGGAATTTGAAATTCCATCAAGGGGCTTGATTGGTTTGCGTACACAAATGTTGACAGCAACCACCGGTGAAGCTGTAATGGCTCATCGCTTTACAGAATACAAACCCTGGAAAGGGCCAATTCCCGGCCGTAACAATGGTGTATTGCTGAGCAAAAACACTGATAAAACAACTGGTTACTCAATAGATAAATTACAAGACAGGGGTACCTTTTTTGTTGACCCAGGTGAAGATGTATATGCAGGGCAAATTATTGCAGAGCACATTAAACCAGGCGACCTTGTGGTAAACGCAACAGAAGGTAAAAAGCTCACCAACCACCGTGCAAGCGGCAGTGATGATGCTACCCGTATTGCTCCAAAAACCTTAATGACTTTGGAAGAATGTATGGAATACATTGAGCAGGACGAATGCATTGAAGTAACCCCCAACTTTATCCGCATGCGTAAAGTGATTTTGAACGAAGAAGAAAGAAAGCGTGTACAAAAGCAGATGAGTGCGGACGCGGTGTAGAGGATAAGTCTTTTACAACAAGTTTACGTCAATACAAAGAAGCGATGCTCAAACGGCATCGCTTCTTTGTAAATTATAGCGTACGGAGTCTTTAACTGTCAATGATCCGATTATACTAATAATTGGCAACCCTTACACTCCTGTCAATACGTAATTTTTTTCCGGGCATTACTACCAATTTTCCTCCAGTCCTTATCCTTAGGGGAACTGTTAGCACACACTCACCTCCATTTACGGGGTCAATAATTACTTCATCATACACAGGGTTATTATAGGGTGGCATTTTATTATTAAGCCAGTTGGATGGCTGCGTAAAGTCTCCATTCCCATTAAATGTATAAACGGCCTGCCTGTCATCATTTTTAATAGTTGCCCTAATAACCGCCGAGTCTCCCAACACGTAATCACCACCTTCAGCAAGATTGATAATAATTATTTTATCGGGTGAATAGAAAGTGTCCGGCACAGGTTTTATTTTTAATTGGGCAGATTTTGATCCCTGTCTTATAGTAATGCTACCCTGCGATCCATTAAAATAATCAGACTGGTGTGGTGTTTGTCCATAACCGATGATGTAATCTGCATTCCATACTGCACTACCCGACACACTGAAATTAATACGTGTATCATGCTGGGCAACTACCGGCAATTTAAATGTGCAAATAATGCTATCACCAGAGTTCTCTGCTATAGTGCTGTCAATACAAACCATCTTTACGGTAGCCGCTGTATTAGCAGGTGTAAAACTCCCCACAATAAACCTCCACACATCACTCTCAGCTTTTACGTTTCCATAAATATCCGGTATCGCTTTTAGTGTTACCTGCATACTGTCGCCTACATAAGCAGCAATATCAGTGAGTGGAACAATTACAATATTGTTTTGATAGCAACCCAAGCGTATATCCACTTTTTGACCGTTATTTAAACGCTTTAATTCTGCATTGTAATTAGTGATCATGCTGCAATCTATTTTTTCGTCATAGTCAGCACTGATCACATCCCCGGTCATATAGTTATCATCGGTTGGCTGTTGCCTTCCGAGCAGTGCGGGTGCTCTGCGGTCAATCACGCCTGTTATTCTTTCTGAATACACTACTCCAGACGGACAATTAAGCCGCATGCGAAGATTATATGCTCCATCTGGCAAACCACTGATATTCCAGTTAACCAGCGTGCCATTACTGCTATTGGTAATTTGAGCTGCCTGTCTTGTAAAACCTTCTACCCAGTTACTTAATCCTGCCTTGGAATATTCCAATGTTACACTGGTGAGGTTACCAAGATTATAGCCTTTAAAAAGAATGGGCAATAGGTTGTTATTGAAGGTACTTGCTACCCAATTGTTTTCAGGTGATGCCAATTGAATATTGCTGCATGTACTGGTGAAAAATGCTGATAGTAAAACCGTTTTCTCAATATCGCCACCACAGTTATCTGTGAGCTTAAACTGTAATCCTTCATAAGAAAATACATTGGCTGCCCCACGTTTTACTTTTACTATCACCTGCACCTTACCTAAATAACCAATGGTGTATGAAATGGGCACCACCACAGGACTTCCGCCAATAGTTACTACTGCGCCGTTAGGGTTACTTGCCTGGACAAAAGATAGCTCATAGGTCCGTTCTTCGCCACTTTGGCTGGTATTGCTGAGTTCTAAAATAAATTCTGCTTCTCCATCAGGCGCCACGCCTGACACTACGGGTATAGGTGCCACCAGTTGCATTTCATCCCGTGGCTGTGTACCGGGTTCGTTGGGGCAACTGGAAGTACCGGCAGCCAACTCAAACACCGGTGTATTATAAACTGGATCTTTTTTGATATCAACGGAAAAGAAATCGCCGTCATCATCATCATCCAGCGTATACCCAATAGTGGTTGATGATGTGGTGGTATTGGTGCGACTATTACCCGTTTCAATTTTAAAGCCCACATTTACACCGCCGCTTACACCGTTACCTGCTGCTTCAAAGCCAAGCTCTGCCGCCAGCTGTGCATCAAGCTCCATTGTAAACTCAATGGTACTATTTTTTGTGCTGCTGGTAGTGGTGGTGGAGGTAATAGGGCCAGCACTTCCATCAAAAGAAATGTTCTTATCAAACGCTGCTCTTTTTTTATTGGCCTCATTATTTGCCAACACCTGTTCCCACACATTAATCTGGTTGATGTAATTAGCAGTTTGCGCCGGTGTATTAATTGGATTATCTCTAAATGTTTTCAAGGTGGGCAGCAGCGTATTCCTGATATGATTTTCAGAATAAATGTACTGTGTTGCAAAACCATCATTGGCCACCATCAATTTTTCCTGCCTGCTTAACTTACAGGGAGCCGTATACGAAATTTCATTGGTGATGGCGTATTTCAGGTTGAGGGCTGCGCCGATAAATATGTCGCCGCCTGAACCGGTAATATTTGAATTATCTGAAGTAGAAAAATTCTGTGTGGTAGTGGTAGTAACAATCGTTTCTTCATCCGTACTTTTTCTTGTACCTACATCAATTGAGCCACGAATGGTTCCCCATACGGAGGTTTCTGTTGCCACGCCGAGACCGGTAATCAAGGATGTGCCCAATTTTACTTCCGTCCATACACCGGTATTGGCATTGGCAGCAGCGTACACCCGCAGAGCAGTTTCATTTGTTTTACTGGTTTCCCAAAAACTATAGCTGTTATCACCCGGAGGATCGTGCAGTATCATCAATGGAATTTCCGGAGATACCGTTGCAAAGGACCCTATGTTGGCTTTCAATCCCGTTACCACTACGTTCTTATTCACCTGGACGTTTCTGCCAAAAACATCATTGAACTGAATATTGAGTGGTTTATAAAATGGATATACAATATTGGGTGTACCTCCTGTCAGTCTTACTGTATCCACTCCTTTTTGAGTGTGCAGCGTTATCGCTTCACTGTTATCGTCCTGTTGCACATTGGTGTTTATCACAAGTGTAGTGTCTGTTACCGGGCAGGCCTTTATTGCCGGGCCCTGGTATAGTTTTACCAGGAAAGTCCTCGTAACACCTTGTGGTATCACCACAAAAGCAGAATCAGATGGTGAGCGGTTACAATCATTATCCAATCCCTGCAATACCATTACAGGGGGCCGCTGGTAAACGAGATTTAATATCGTATCTCTTTCAGTAATGTCTCTAATCAACGAATCAGCCGGTAGCGAAGTACCAAAAAATGCCAGCAGATCTGGCGAGGTTACATCGGAAGTGGCATTGAAGCTTACTACCCTCACTTTATATTTTCTTGCTGGCAGGCGAATGGTGTAAAACCCGGTTCCGGTAGCTGTGGTTACTCTTTTTCTAAAGCAGGAGCTCCTTGGATTACCCTGTGCATCGTCCGGTAATATATCTGTAAACTCCAGCACTGCTGTGCCAATATAATCACCACATCCGGCGGTAAGCCGGCCGGTTATCTGCCGGGTGGTGGTATCATTGAAATTTATATTGGCTACATCACCGGTAACGGGTACACTCCTAACAGGCGGTGAAAACAAATGATTCCGATAAGATGGTATAATATTGTAACTGCCAGGATTTTGTACCGATAGTGCATAGCGACCGTATTCCTGTGCAGTCTCATCAAACGAGGTTAGCACCGGAATTACCCCTGCCACATTACTGCTCATTCGTACACTATCTATGGGGCAGGTTTGTAATTCAATATTACCGCTGATGTTAGTACAGGAAGCACACTCCTGGTAAACCTTTCCTGTAAGACTGTATACGGTGGAATCAACAAAGTCTACTGCAGATAGCTGTGGTATTACATTGGTTAATGTAACTAATAATGAGTCATTGTCAAATTTATGGTTGGGCCTGAAAGCTTTTACTACAAACTGCGTAGAATAGTTTTCTGATGGGTCACCATAATAAATGCGCTGAACAGAAAAATTGCCCTGGTTATCTGTAGTGTCTTTATATACAAAACCGGGGCTACTACCGGACAGGCCTACCCCATTTTTATAAACCGATATTTCTATTCCTGTTACGCCTGCCCCACT
>CAZDHQ010000002.1:0-23357 GCA_964505135.1 uncultured Ferruginibacter sp. | reverse complement strand
GCCTTGCTCTTGCGGTATCTTCTACCTGCCAGGCCAGCGCTTTTGCTGCGGTTTCAATAAAGCTAGGATTGTTTTGTGCTTCAAAAGTTTTAATCATGGCTGTTGAATTAAATGTGGGATCATTCTTCAATGAATCTGCATTGGCGCCTGGATCATTTAGGGCTGAAAAGAATGGCATACCGTCAACACAAATTAGTTTGCCAAACAAATCAGGTGCTGTGCTGCTGATCCAAAGCGATAGAAAAGAGCCAAGGCTGTGACCAATTAAAATGGGTTTATCAAGATGCTGTTGTTTTACGTATTGGATAATCTCGTCTCTTACTGTTTTTAAAACAGGGGAATCAATAGGTGCCGTGCCTGCATAGCCTGCAATTGTTATCACATGGCATTGGTATTTGCTTTTTAAATGATCAACCGTTTCCTTCCACACGTCCCCACTGCAGCTAAAACCAGGAATAAGAATGATGGGTTTGCCTTTGCCAGTCACAGTAACCGTAAATGCTTTATTTGTTTGTGCGGGTAAGGAATTTATTTCGAAGAATAAAATGGAGATGAGTGCTATCTTTTTCATTGCTGTATTTTTTATTTACAGCTATTGGATGCAGCACTTGTTTTTTTTTTTTTTTTAATTGTAAATTTTTTTACAGCAATGATTGCAGGGGCATTTCTTCCAGGATGAGCTTTTCACTGGCGCCTGTTTTTTTCTGCCATTTAATAAGCCGGATCACCCCTTCTGCTATTTCAATACCGGTGATGTCGCCATCATCAAAACAACAGCAACCGGTATTAAAATAATATGGCTTTACATTGATGTAATTGCCTTTTACAAAATCATATTCATTCTGCCTGAACTGGATCTCTTTATTAAGTCGCTCTACTGTTGCTTCATCTTTATCATCCCAGGCTTTGTTTAATTTTTGATATAGGCTCTCCAGGTGGGTGAGCGATCCAAATACCGGTTGATGCGTATGGCCTGTTACCAATACGGGATTTTTATCCTGCACACTCCACTCGTACATAAAGCGATTATGCGTCGTCTTCAATGCATTGCTTGCTGCAGGTGTATTAGGATTTAGATTCAGGTAACTCTGCAAGGGTGCCCATATCTTAGATACAAACCATTCACTAAATGGATTGGAATCACTTTGTCCATCTCCCTGGTGGCCGTGGGTTAAAAAAATGGGCAATATTTCTTCACCAATTTTTATATTGAGTAATACGGCTTCGTAAATTTTTACGGCCTGTCCATACATGCCCCACAGGTGCAGCGGTGCAAATGGATCATTGTTCCAAAACAAATCATGATTGCCAAATACCTTGCTGTACTGATTCTTTTCCAGGAATTTTTTTTGCAGTAAGATAGATGCCTTATTGTTTGCCTTTACCGGCCAGATGGTATTTTCCCAGAGTTCTTCTTCATCACCCAATGAAATAAAATAAAAATCTTTATCTAAATAGTATTGCAGTGCTGCCATATAGTTGGGCTCTGATTTCATAAAATCATCGCTGCCATTTTTGGCGCCCTTGTGTTGATCGCTGAAAATAATATAGCGGGCATTCGTAACCGTTGTGTCTAACACCAATACTTTTCTTCCGGGATTTTCAGTGCTGCTTTCATACAATTTGCTGAGCGCTGTATGCACCCGCTGCTGATCAGGCTTGCTGGAAAACCTGTTAGCCAGTACCATTACTGGTTTGGTGAGTATGCGTTGGAGAAAGCGGCGAAACATAAGCCCTTAAAAATAATTATTTAATTGGGTGAAGCTACGGATGCTTACAAATATTCTATCTTCATTTTATGAAGACAGTTGGATTGATCGGCGGCATTACCTGGTTATCTACCATGGATTATTATCGTTTGTTAAATCAGATGATAAATGAAAGATTAGGAGGTGTTCATTCATGCAAACTGCTGATGAGTTCAGTAGATTTCGCTGAAGTGAAAACCCTTACGTTTGATGATGATTGGGATGGACTAGCCGCATTAATGATAGATTCAGCTAGAAAGCTGGAACAGGCTGGTGCAGATTGCATTTTAATATGTGCCAATACCATGCATCATATTGCAGATAAAGTGCAGGCTGCCATTGATGTTCCGTTGATTCATATTGCTGATGCAACAGGTGATGCTATCAATCAAAAAGGCTTGAGTAAAGTGGCTTTGCTTGGTACTAAATACACCATGCTGTTTGATTTTTACAAGAATAAATTGGCAGAGAAAAATATTTCCACAATCATCCCTGGTAAAGAAGATATTGAGTACATCAATGATGCAATTTATAATGAAATGGGCAAGGGCATTTTTCTGCCGGAGAGAAAAGTGAGAGTGATTGAAATAATAAATCAGTTGCAGCAACAGGGAGCGGAAGGCGTAATATTAGGTTGTACAGAGTTACCTATTTTAATAAAGCAGGAAGATGTGAGCATGCCTGTTTTTGATACTACGTTGATACATGTAACAGCTGCGGTTGAGTTTGCATTAGGATAAATACTGCATTTCTGTTAGATAAATGTATTTGCCATCTTCCTTTTTGAAAACATAGTTGTCCCAAAAATTTTCATCATCAAGTGTTCTGGAGCTATTCATAAATCTAACGTCATTCCATTCCGTTATTTGTGAAAAATCTTCAATAAAGTCTTCACAAAAGCTGAAAGTGTTGCTTAAATGCTTGGTTGGAAAGTAAATCCATTGAAACATCTTTTTTGAACTTTGAATATATACGAAATACTCAATACGGTATTTATTGTTACTTGCCATCGGTGCTATTACCATCATTATATATTTTTTGTTTTCTGGAAAGATTAAGTCAAAATCAAATGAATATAAAAAAGAGAATTTGACGTAATTGGAAGGGTCTTTAATTTTAAGCATTTCTCCGAATGAGAGAAATATCTCTTCATTCATATAACGTCTGAATGTTTGGTTAATTAATGTTTTCTTTTGTTGTTTTATCCCAGCTATAATTGCAGGTAGGTGCTTAAATTCCTCTTTTTCTACGTCTCGATATTCTTTTTCACTAGATAAACTTATTGGCTCTTCTGGTATAAATGGCCATTGATTCCAATAATCAAATTCATGTCCGTGAAACTTTAATACTTTTTTTGCAGTCTTTTCATCTATATCCGGGGAGAAAAAGCTTAATGCCTCGGTGATATACCAAACATTTTCAAACAGCATACCTGTGAATCGAAATGAATAATAATTGTAGATACCTTCTTTTACCCTTTGCTCTAATCCTTTAGTTTCCCAGCAATTTTCCGATACATATATTCTGCATTTTTCTTCGTGATCACCATAGCTGAAATAGCCCATATTTCTTATTAGATAACTTATTTCATGATAATGATCTATGTCTATTGGCAAGTACGTAAAAGCATAAAATTTTGTTTTGTCTTTATCAAACATCACTTCATAAATGCCGTTTAGTAGTTCATGTTCAATCCTGGGCTTTAAGATGCTGTATGCTAACTCAATATCTGAATTCATGGTTGGTTGTTAACTATTTTTTATTAGTGAATTTACACTGTTTTATTTTAAACTATTTTTACCAAAATCACTGGCTTGTAAAATGAACTCAACTATAGAATCTATTCAGGAATTATTTAAGCAATTTTCAAAAACTTCAATTACCAGTATTGACAAACTCCCCCAGGCAGGTAGCGAACGTCACTACTTCCGCATTCATACAGAAGCTGGGTCTTATATCGCTACTTACGGTGCCAATATAAAAGAGAATGAAACTTTTATTTATTTCTCTAAACTCTTTGCTGAAAAGAATCTTTGTACACCGAAGATTTTTGCAGTAAACAAGGATAAAACCATTTACATACAACAGGATTTTGGCAATACATCTTTGCTGGATAAACTGGAGCAGCATGGCTTTACAGAATATGTATATGAACTGTACAAACAAAGTCTTTATCAAATTGCTTTGTTGCAGGTAAAAGGGCATGAAGGACTGGATTATAAAAAATGCCTGACCAATTCTTCTTTTGGCAAAGAAGCTATCATGGCCGACCTGCTTTACTTTAAATATTATTTTCTGGATGCCTTACGGAGGCCTTATGATAAGCAAAAACTAATAAAAGATTTTGAAGCACTGAGTAATTACCTGTCTCACACAGAATATAAATTTTTTATGTTCCGTGATTTCCAGAGCAGGAATATTATGGTAGATGAAAAAGATATCGTTCATTTTATAGACTACCAGGGTGGCATGAAAGGTGCGCCGCAATACGACGTGGCTTCTTTATTATGGCAGGCAAAAGCAAATTTATCTGATGATTGGAAACAGCGACTGCTGGAAGAGTACATGAATTATTTTGAAGAAATAGTGGGTGAATCAATTGACCGGGATGTGTTCAAAAGCCAATACAATGGCTATGTGTTAATACGTTTATTGCAGGTGATGGGTGCTTATGGTTTCAGGGGTTTGTTTGAACGAAAGGCGCATTTTTTAACGAGCATTCCTTTAGGATTACATAATCTAAAGACATTTATTAATAATTACAATATTGGTATTGCACTGCCCGAATTTAAAAAGGTATTGGATATGTGCACAGATGATGAAGTGATAGGAGAGTTCACACCTACGCAGGCAACTGCAGAGACACCATTGGTTGTAAACATCAGCAGCTTTTCATTTTTAAAAAATGGATATCCCAAAGATGAAACCGGCAATGGTGGCGGCTTTGTATTTGACATGAGAGGTATTTTGAATCCCGGCAGATTTGAAGAATACAAATACTTAAGCGGATTGGATAAACCAGTAAAAGATTTCCTGGAACAGAAAACAAAAATGCCTGACTTTATCAACAGCATGCTAAGCATTGTTGATATTTCAGTAGAAGATTATATCAAACGGGGCTTTGAACATTTAACCATCAACTTTGGTTGCACAGGTGGGCAGCATAGGAGTGTATATGCTGCTGAAGCATTGGCAAGGCATTTAAGAAATAAGTTTAAGGTGAGGCTTGAGGTAAAACACACTAACAAGGAAAATTGGAAGCGGTTATGAAAGCAATGATTTTTGCAGCAGGCTTAGGAACAAGATTTAAACCATGGACAGACACTCATCCGAAGGCACTGGCATTGGTAAATGGTAAATCCTTATTGCAACGAAATATTGAGTACTTGCAGCAATATGGAGTTCGTGATGTAGTCGTTAACGTTCATCATTTCGCTGATCAAATTATTGATGCAGTTAAATCAAATAATGGCTGGGGCAGCAATATCATCATCAGTGATGAAACTGATGAAGTTTTGGAAACAGGCGGCGGTTTACTGAAGGCAAAAGATCTTTTAAAAAGTGATCAACCATTCTTTACGCTGAATGCTGATTTTTTAACTGATTTGAGTCTACTTAAATTATTAGCCTATCACAAAGAGAAAAAAGGCTTGATCTCTTTTGGTATCACATCAAGAAAATCTTCCCGTAATTTTTTATTTGATGACGATAATCGTCTCTGTGGTTGGATGAACAATAGCACCGGTGAAAAAAGAATTTCTATTGATAAGCCAAATCTGAAACCAATGGCTTACAGTTGTGTAGTAGTTTTTGAGCCAACCGTGTTTGACCTGATACCACAGCGGGGAAAGTTTTCCCTTGTGGATACCTATCTAAGCCTGGCTGCACAGTATCCCATTTATGGATATGACCATACTGGCGATAAGTTAGTAGATGTGGGTAAGCCTGAAAGCGTTGCTATTGCGGAGAGTTTATTTCCATAATCACTCATCATCATCTTCAAATTTTGGGATGGTTTCCTTATTCCGCATCATTCTTCTTAATTCAACGTCTTTTACTTCTCTACCACCAATCAAGTCAGCAACCAGTGAAGTCCATCCTGTTTGATGACTGGCACCTAAACCACTGCCAGTATCTCCATGAAAATATTCATAGAATAATAATAACTCTTCGTTACCCGGTCTTTGATAGAACCAGTTATATGTTCCGTAAGATTTTCGATTACCCTTTTCGTCTTTTGCAAAAAGACTAACCACTCTTTTGGTCAATTCGTCTCCCACCTGTGTAAGGTTGATCATATTTCCTGAACCTACCGGACATTCTACTTTCACATGATCTCCATAAAACTCACCATATTTCCTTATTGCCCGAATGATCAAATAGTTTATCGGCAACCATACAGGTCCACGCCAGTTGCTGTTACCACCAAACAAATTACTCGTTGAATCTCCCGGATCATATTGAATGGTATAATTCACACCATCTATTTCAACTGAATAAGGATTTGCTTCATGGTATTTTGATAAGGCACGAATGCCACCTTCAGAAAGGAATTCATCTTCATGCAACATTTTTTGCAGCAAGTAGAGCAGCCTGTCTTTTTTTACCAATGATATCAATACCTCCTCTCCATCGCCACGCTCTTCATTGGGCCAAAAACGATTGTTTTTCTCCCGGTAATTTTCAAACCAGGTAACCCGCTTTTGAAAGTCTTTCAACACATCAAAGGTTTCTTTTGAAATGGTGCTAACCGCAAATAAACTCGTGAGCCCCACAATGCTTTGTATTTTTAATGGCAATGGATCTTTGCCTGCAATACAAAGGGTGTCATAAAAAAACTTGTCTTCATCATTCCACAATGCATGACTATTGAGTGACTCAGCAATCATTACAAAGTGTTCAAAAAACTTGGTAGCTGAATCTTCAAATGCAATATCATGTTTAGCAATTTCAATGGCCATATCCATCATGTTCAATGCATACATGCCCATCCAGCTTGTACCATCGGCTTGTTCCAGTTGCATGCCCTCTGTCATGTGGTGGCTCCTGTTAAACACACCGATATTATCAAGACCAAGAAAGCCGCCTTCGAAAAGATTATTACCATTGCGGTCTTTTCTATTGATCCACCATGTAAAATTGATCAGCAATTTCTGAAACACCCGCTTTAAAAAAGGAATGTCACCTGTGCCGTATGTTTCTTTTTCAATCCTGTAAATTTCCATTGCTGCCCAGGCCTGCACTGGCGGATTTACATCACTAAAATTCCATTCATAAGCAGGTAACTGTCCATCAGGTTTCATATACCATTCTCTCATCACTAACTGCAGTTGATGTTTTGCAAAAGTCATGTCAACCATTGCCAGTGATATACAGTGAAAAGCGAGGTCCCATGCAGCATACCAGGGATATTCCCATTTATCAGGCATGGCAATTACATCCTGGTTTTTTAGATGTTTCCAGTCGTTGTTTCTTCCGTATAACTTGCCGTCGTTTACAGCAGTAATACCATCACTGGTAGTAAGCCACCTTTCCACATCAAAGTGATAATATTGTTTGCTCCAAAGCAGGCTTGCTAATGCAGAGCGCTGAATGTTCTTGAGGTCATTACTGATATCCGTTGGTAATATCGCATTATAAAAATCATCTGCCTCCTGTTTGCGAACGGTAAATATTTTTTCAAAACCAATCGCAAAGGGCCTGTCATCTGCTTTTGTAGTGAGCCTGCAGTAAACTGTTTTTGTTTCACCTGCTTTTAATGTCATTTCATAAACAGGTGAAAACTTTGTTCCCGATTTTTTTGCTGAAAGTTTGGCTTTGTTCTTTCCTGATATGATGGCATCATGAAACGCATCTTTTGTAAATGCATTTTCATCACCTGTACCGTTGAATTTAAAAAAATTAGTTTCGTTTTCTGTGAAGAGGATGTTGTTTGCAGCCTGGAAGTAAAAATAGTAATTGCCAAGCCTATTATGCGTTGCCAATACGCTGCACTTATCCCTGTATTTTATAGAAGGCTTCGGTTCATCTGGCGTATAGGCCCACCTGTTATAAAACCACAACGTTGGTAATACAGTAATAGGTGCCGGTTTACTATTTTGGTTAGTGATAGTAATCTTTATGTATATATCCTGCGGATTTTGTTTAGCGTAAGTAACCTTCACATCAAAATACTCATCCTTATCAAATATACCCGTATCCAGAATCTCATATTCGGGATCCAACTTTGATTTTTTTCTATTAGTCTGTAACAAGTCGTCATATGGAAACTCATTCTGTGGATACTTGTACAGGTATTCCATATAATAATGCGTTGGAATATTGTCAAGATAATAATAGAGCTCTTTTACATCCTCGCCATGGTTGCCGTCGTAATTGCCCAGTCCATATAATCTTTCTTTTAAGATCTTATCCTTGCCATTCCATAATGCGATAGCAAAACAGAGGTTTTGAAAATAGTCTGAGATGCCCGCCAGGCCATCTTCTCCCCAGCGGTAAGTTCTATAATGCGATTGATCAAAGGGAAGGTAACCCCATGCGTCTCCGTTGCTGCTATAGTCTTCTCTTACAGTACCCCATTGCCTTTCGCTCAGGTAAGGCCCCCATTGCTCTAGCGGAATTGGTTTTTTATTGTTTACTGATAATCGCTGGTGTTCGGCTGTCATGTTCCTTAATTAAAATTCAATTACTCCTTTATATCAGCAGGCAAATCGTTCAATCGGAATAATAAAAATAATCATTTACCACATAGTAAATGATTTTTATGCGTTCATCAAATATTCTTTTAACTAAGTAACAAATAATAGTGCCACAAAAAAAACTGACATGCTGGTGTTTTATTGAAAGAAAATTTTTCTTAATTTCAGTTACACCAAATTTTTAATTATGAAATCATTATCTGAAACATGGTTTGCTGAAGGATACATTGATTTTGAACTTAAAAAGTACACCCTCTTAGCTTACCTGAAGGAAATCAATCGGCAGTTTCATGAAAACAAATTATACCCCGAGCTGGCAGATATCATTTTTCACTACAACAACATCATTGCATTTAGAGACAATAAAAAGAATTTACAGAATCATTTCCCCCGCAGACTCAGCAGGGTACAGATGGAAAAATTATCACTACTTTATGAGCAGGTGATTGAAGATACAGAACTGATGAAGGAGCTTGAAGACATTATTCATTATGCTTCTGCCAAAATGGAAAGAACCATCAGCGAAGGAACAGGTATTTATGAATTTGTAGAAGATAAAATTAATATACAGCCCGTGGGTATTGTTCCACTAGATAACAGTGAAGGCTATTTCTTTTTAATTAACGGAAACCAAAATGATACACACGTGTATCAATATCGGCTTACTATTTTTGAAAAGCATGATGAGAAGTACCGTGGTATCCGCACAGCTTATGTAGATAAATGGTATCGTGGTATTACATCCACCTACGAACACATTAAAGTTGATTTGATAAAAATGAAGTCTGAATTACCTAACCCCGCCGTGTATGCCATGGAGGCTTCTATGCATTTTCCAGTAGAGGAAACATTGCTGCCGGTTGCTAAAAGGTTTTTGGTAAAGTATATTTCTACCGCTGCTTAATTCACGTTTTACTTACTACTGGTATAAATCATCCTGCAGTTTGCTAAAAGCATATTGTTATCCTGCAGGATGATGTTGTTTTGTTTTTTCACTTGGTAATACATGGCAGCTAATCAAATTTTCATTATCAATAAAGAATTACAGCTTAGTTAAAGTAACTGTAGGGATGATAGTGAAAGATTTTGATAAACTTTTCTTGCCTGCTACCAAATTGAATTCTAATTCCTGGCCTTCTTTCTTTTCAATTTTCACAGTTGCAGTTTTGTTAGAAGAGATCACTGATTTGTAGATCTGGCCATCTTCTTTGTCGCTAACGATAAAAGACACATACTTGTTTGCACCTGGCTTAACGGTTACCTGGAAAATAAGATAGGTCTCGTCTTCTCCAAGGAAGTTAACTACTAATTGTTCAGCTGCTGGTTCGTCTACAATGGTTATAGCTTTTGTAGCCGGAGTACCAGCAAAACTGTTTGCTGCAAATAACACGATCGCTGAAAGTGCTAATGCGATGTTTTTAATTTTTGTCATTGTGTTTTTTATTTTAATTGTTATAAATACTTTGTCATTACAACTGCTTATGCAGCCATTTCATACAGCAATAAATACATGTGCAAACGTTAGGATTTATATGACAAGCTTCGTGGAAAACTGAAGAGCGTAAAAAGATCAGGTGATTAAAACTGGTTTCTTTGGTTTCTGATGAACTTATTGGTTCATTTCATTTACGCTTGATTACGGATCAGTTTGTGTATTAACAACGCAAAGATAACTGGGATGTTTTGCTGGTTTAAGTAAACATTGGGCTTCTTTATTTACATTAAATTGCCTGTATGTTTTATAAAATCCTTACTGGTATTGGGTTTTGCTAAAATAAATTAATGATGCCCAAACTTAATTTTAAGTGTAGAAATGACTCCAATAAAATGCACTTATGCGTTACCGTTAATAATTTTTTAACAAATACAAGGCATTTTTTAGCTGCTAAAAATTGCGGATAATGGTTAGCGGTAGTTTTACTAAAGTAGATTTACATATTTCTTCTGTATTTTCCTCCCACCTCATACAAAGCATTGGTGATTTGTCCTAAAGAGCAGTACTTGACTGTTTCCATCAGCTCAGCAAAAATATTTCCATTGCTCACTGCTACCTGCTGCAGGCGTTTTAACATGGCTGCTGATGTTTGTTTGTTTCTTTCCTTAAAAGCATTAAGTGCCTTTATTTGATTTTGCTTTTCTTCTTCTGTGCTTCTGATTACTTCTGCTGGTAAAATAGTAGGACTGCCTTTTTTATTTAGGAAAGTATTTACGCCAACGATTGGATAGTCACCTGTGTGCTTGAGTGTTTCATAATGTAAACTCTCTTCCTGTATTTTGTTTCGTTGGTACATGCGTTCCATTGCACCCAACACACCGCCCCGTTCGCTAATGCGGTTAAATTCATTCATTACTGCTTCTTCAACTAAGTCAGTCATCTCTTCAATTAAGAATGAACCTTGGTTAGGATTTTCATTTTTTGCTGTGCCTAATTCACGATTAATAATTAACTGGATAGCCATTGCTCTTCTTACACTTTCTTCTGTAGGAGTAGTGATAGCTTCATCGTATGCATTGGTGTGAAGACTGTTACAATTATCATAGATAGCATAGAGTGCCTGCAAAGTTGTTCTAATATCATTAAAATCTATTTCCTGCGCATGCAGTGATCTTCCGGATGTTTGAATATGATATTTTAATTTTTGAGAACGATCGTTGCCTTTGTATTTGTACTTAATTGCTTTTGCCCAAATTCTTCTTGCTACTCTTCCAATCACACTGTATTCAGGATCCATACCATTGCTAAAGAAAAAAGATAGGTTAGGAGCAAAATCATCAATGTGCATGCCACGACTTAAAAAATATTCTACATAAGTGAAACCATTGGCTAATGTAAATGCCAACTGTGTAATAGGATTAGCGCCGGCTTCAGCAATATGATAACCGCTGATGCTCACGCTGTAAAAGTTTTGTACTTTGTTTTGTATGAAATATTCCTGCACATCACCCATTAACTTCAGTGCAAACTCAGTGGAAAAAATACAGGTGTTTTGTGCCTGGTCTTCTTTTAATATATCTGCTTGCACCGTACCACGAACAGTTGATAGCGCTTTTGCCTTGATAGAATTATAAGTTGCTGCAGGTAAAACATCGGCACCACTTAATCCAAGCAATGCAAGTCCTAAACCATCATTTCCCTCTGGTAGTCTATTTTCTTCTGTAGCAGAAATATATTTTGGCTGAGTATTATCAAGGAATTTTGAATTGATAAGCTTGCTTACTTCCTCCTGTAAACTTTTTTCTGTAATGAGCTTTTCGCATTGTTGATCTATAGCAGCATTCATAAAAAACGCCAGCAGTATCGGAGCCGGCCCATTAATGGTCATACTCACAGAAGTTTTTGGATCGCAAAGATCAAAACCACTGTAGAGTTTTTTTGCATCATCTACTGTAGCAACACTTACACCACTGTTACCAACCTTACCATAAATATCCGGGCGGAAGTCAGGGTCTTCACCATATAATGTAACAGAATCAAAAGCGGTGGATAAGCGTTTTGCAGGCTGACCAAGACTTACATAATGAAAACGCTTATTGGTTCTTTCGGGCCCACCTTCGCCTGCAAACATTCTCGTTGGATCTTCACCTTCTCTTTTTAAAGGAAATACACCGGCAGTATACGGAAACTCGCCGGGCACATTTTCCTGCAACTGCCATTTTAATACATCGCCCCAGTCTTTATACTTTGGTAATATTACTTTTCGTAGATGGGTGCCCGATAGACTTTTGTAAGTGAGTGGTTGTTTAATTATTTTATCCCTTACCTTAAACTCATAAAATTGTTTTTGATAGCTATCAACAACTGCAGGCCAGTTTTTTATCATTTCTAAGTTATTGGTATCTAACTTTCTTAAAACATTTTTTTCTGCCTCCTCAATTTGTACAATTGTGTCTTTTCCTACCAACTCCTTTGCTCCATTCAATTGATAATATTGTGAAGCTAATTTTGCTTGTTCATCTACCCAGTGATTGTACTCAGCATTAGCTTCTGCAATTTCCGCCAGGTATCTCACACGTTTCGGTGGAATAATATTGGTGCTGCTGCCAGTATCTTTTATGTGAGCATGGTGCTCAATTGTTATTCCAAATCTAACTTCACATTTTTCTTCAATTTTCTCCATCAATCGTTCAAATAATTCATTTACACCAGCATCATTAAATTGGGCTGCAATAGTGCCTATCACTTGTAGCTCTTCATCTTTGGCAGTCCATAAATTATGGTTGCGTTTGTATTGTTTGCGTACATCATGCAATGCATCCAATGCACCTGCTTTGTCAAACTTATTAATGCAAATGATATCTGCATAGTCCAGCATATTGATCTTCTCCAATTGAGATGCAGCACCATATTCAGGCGTCATCACGTACATGCTTACATCCACATAATCTAAAATACTGGCATCGCTTTGTCCAACACCTGCACTTTCTAAAATAATAAAATCGTAACCGGCATCTTTACAAATGTCAATGGCGTCTTCCACGTATTCACTCAACGCCTTATCGCTTTCTCTTGTCGCAAGACTACGCATATATGCACGTGGAGAAGAAATAGCATTCATTCTTATCCTGTCACCCAATAAGGCACCACCGGTTTTTTTCTTGCTGGGATCAACAGAAATAACGGCGATTGTTTTATCCAAATAAGTATTCAGAAATCTTCTTACGATTTCATCCGTAACACTACTTTTCCCTGCACCACCCGTACCTGTAATGCCTAACACGGGAATTTTTTTATCTAATGCCTGTTGCTCTTTTTTATTTTTAGTCAGCCCGTTTTCTGCATTGGTGATTTTTCTTGCGACTCTTCTTACATCTTTCACCTCACCCAGACTCATTTCATTTTTATATTTGCCATCGCCATTCAATGCAAAGTCGCAGGAAAGGAGAACCTCTTCTATCATACCTTCAAGCCCAAGGCGGCGACCATCATCCGGGCTATAAATTTTTGTAATACCATATTGATGCAATTCTTCAATCTCACCTGGTAAAATTGTTCCACCACCACCACCAAAAATTTTGATATGGCCGCATTCATTTTCATTCAGCAAATCTTTCATGTATTTGAAAAACTCTACATGACCACCCTGGTAACTTGTGATGGCAATACCCTGCACATCTTCTTCAATGGCGCATTCCACTATTTCATGCACACTTCGGTTATGCCCCAAATGAATAATTTCAGCGCCTTTGCTTTGCATGATACGCCGCATAATATTAATAGCAGCATCATGTCCATCAAACAAAGAAGCGGCAGTTACTATTCTAACCTTATTTTGTAATGAGAAGTTCATAGAATCTTTTTTTGGTACCAACAGTGTACAAGCAGCAACATCGTTGTGTCACTCACTTATACTTTCATAGCTTTGTTGAGCAGGTTATAACAAACAATCGTAATGCAAAAATACAAGCCTATCAATAACAATTCATCGGAATCAGTTCATCTTAAAACTCAACGCAGCAAAATCTTCCACACTCAATGCCTCCGCTCTTTTATTAAAAATTTCATCCTGTAAAGTTTCAGGCGTAAATAAACCCCTAACGGCATTGCGTAGGGTTTTTCTTCTTTGATTAAAAGCTGTTTTTACCAATAGCTTAAAAGCTTTCTCACTCTTCATCGGGTAAGTATTTTCCTTTCTTGTTAACCTGATCACGCCACTCATTACTTTTGGTGGCGGATTAAAACAACCCGGACTCACATCAAACAGGTACTGCACATCATAAAAAGCCTGCACCAGCACACTAAGTACGCCATAAACTTTATTGCCTTCTTTGCTTGCCGCTCTTTCAGCCACTTCTTTTTGAAACATGCCAATTACCACAGGCACCTGGTCTTTCCAGTCAATAATCTTAAATAAAATCTGCGTAGAAATATTGTAAGGAAAATTACCAATTACGGTAAATGAACCTTCAAAAGGTGGATTAATATCTAAAAAACTATTAGCTATTATTTTATTATTTAAAGAGGGGTAAGTATTTTTTAAATACTCAATTTTATCGTCATCCAGTTCCACTGCCTTAAACTCAATACCGGGCAATTGTATAAGATGCCTGGTAAGAGCCCCGCCGCCTGGCCCCACTTCCAGTAGTTGTTCAAATTTATCCTGCTGCAATGCATCCAATATTTTATGGATGATGTTTTCATCTTTTAAAAAATGCTGACCAAGTGACTTTTTTAACTGCATATTGTGGCGCTGAAATTACTGCATTTGTCGTTACCCGTTGCGAATGCAAAACATATTGTACTTTTACGGCTAAACATTTTTATTGCTATGCAAAATGAAAATAAGCCGGTTATTGGCCTGAGTTGTGGAGATTTAAATGGAATAGGATTAGAGATCATTATAAAAACGGTGGCAGACAGCCGCCTGCTGGAAATGTGTACGCCATTAATCTTTGCAAATAACAAAGTGCTCAATTTTTACCGCAAGGGTATACCGGATGTTAATTTCAATTTTAATGCTGTACGTGAATTGGGCCGTGTTAATCATAAACAGGTAAACCTGTATAATTGCTGGGAAGAGGAAGTAGCGATTACGCCAGGAACATTAAATGAGATCGGTGGGAAATACGCTGTAATGAGTTTAGTGACGGCTGCACAGGCATTGAAAGAAGGAAAAATCGATGGCCTGGTAACTGCACCGATTCATAAAAAGAATACACAGTCTGCGGAGTTTGATTTCACCGGTCATACGCCTTATTTAAAGTCATTGTTTGGTTCACAGGATGTGCTGATGTTTATGGTTGCAGACAATATGAGGGTGGGACTGGTAACCGAGCATGTGGCAATAAAAGATGTAGATAAATCCATTACAAGAGAAAATATTATAAGCAAGCTCATGCTGATGAATAATTCATTGCGTAAAGACTTTGGCATTGAGAAACCAAAAATTGCCGTGCTGGGTTTAAACCCACACGCAGGTGATGAAGGCCTGATTGGAAAAGAAGATGAAGAAATTATTCGCCCTGCTATTAAAGAAGCAAAACAAAAAGATATTTTCTGTTTCGGACCCTATTCATCAGATGCATTTTTTGCAAGAGGTCAGCATGAAAAATTTGATGGCGTATTGGCCATGTACCACGACCAGGGCTTGATTCCTTTTAAATCACTGGCAATAGGAGAGGGCGTAAATTATACGGCAGGTATCAATGCGGTGCGTACATCACCAGACCATGGCGTAGCATTTGACATTGCCGGAAAAAACAAGGCTGATGAGGCATCGTTCAGGGAAGCAATTTTTAAATGTATTGATATCTTCAACTGCCGCAGGGATTATTGTGAATACAGGAAAAACCCTATGAAGCGCATGAGTGCTGCAGTGGTAGGTAGGGCGGTGGATGAAAAAATTACTGAACTGCCGGAATAGTCTCACTTGAACACGGAATCATCAATTCCCTTGTTGATGCTGTATGATGCGAAAGTAATCTCTGCTTTCCCATTCTTATTTTTTTCAACCGGCTTTGCATTATTAGTGCCGTCATCAAAGTCAAAGGTCACACCTTTTGGCAGTTTATAATCCTTAGTATTGAAAGTAAAAACGATTTTATCCGGCAGACCGTATTGAATGTACTTGCCAAAGTTCATATCCAGTTGATAGCTTCCATTTTCTCTTGTGGTAGTTTTTGCTTTTAGAATGACTAAATTCTTTTCATCAATATATAAGGTAGATAATACCACATCTGCATTGTCATCATTCGGCAGCAGTTTTACCACTCTTACTTCGGTTCCATTGATATTATCCTTTCCTGCATCAATGATGGAATAAGCATTGCCAGCGATAATATTATTAAGGTTAATGCTCACTGCTCCCTTTGGAACAAAGGATAAGCCTTTTTCATTTTTAATTTTCAGGAGGTTTGGCTTTTTAAAATAAATCTTAACCTGTGATTCCGGCACTTTTAAAAAAGTGACATTGGTTTTCATGTTACCGCTGGCTTCATAATTATTTACCAGGTCAATTTTCGCCTTTACTTTTTTTACCAATGTTTCTGCATCCTGTGCATTAAGGGTTATCGAGAAACAGCAGCACAATAATCCAATCAGCGTTTTCATGTTCAATATAATTTCTATGATAAAATATCTTTTCTTTTAAATACCCAAATAGATGCAGCAACAATTACTGCGATATGCCCAATCAATATCAATAAGCTCTTTCTTATCGCCGGCCAGTTTTCAAGGCTCCCCTTTATTGGTATGCCTTCTGCATTGGTGCCAATATAAAAGAAGCCTTTCCATCCAACTAGATAAGAAGTAAATAAAAATGGTTTTACATTTTTGTCGATTATAGGCACGTTAATATTGGATATAATAGTACAAACGATAACAATACAAACAGTGGCAATAATGGGCCCGATAGAATTCTCCGCAAAGATGGAAAGAAATAAGGCCAAGGCTGCAATCACCGTTAATGCTACTGTGGCATAACCAAAGGCTGCTATGTAGCGCCAGAGAATATCATCTTTTGTAATCTGTAAAATCTGAGACTCTTCACCTTTTACTCTAAAGATGAGCATATCATCTGCACCAAATATTACAAGACTGAGCAAAAGCGCCGTGATGGCCATCCACAATAACAATAGTAAAGTAAAGATGGTAGCAGCCGCAAATTTTACTAATATGATTTGTGTCCTGCTGATAGGTTTGGTGATCAATAATCGTAATGTGCCCATATTGGCCTCACCTGAAATAGAGTCTGCGGCAATCAATGCTACTAATATTGGAACCTGTATCAATAATGTGTTCAAAATGATATAACACATAAAGTAACCATTGATCGCTTTGGTCTTTTCCAGTTCAAAGCTATCCTTTACACTTTGAAGCATCAGGTCCATATAACTCTGGCCGTCTGCCTTAAATGCAAATTGGAAAATGGCTACAATAGCTGCAATGGCTGCAAATGCTATATAGGTTCTGGGTCTTTTGGATATTTTAAATAATTCAATTCGCAGAAGCGTCCACATTATTATTGCCGGTTGTGAGTGAAAGAAAATAATTTTCTAAAGAATGACTGGAATTTACAGACAGCAATTGGATGTCCATTGCTGTTAGTTCTTTTATCAATTGCGGCACATCCGCCTTGTTCATCATCAGTTGCAGTTTATCTCCCTGCAAAAATTTTCCCCATGATGAGCTGGCTATTTTACCATGTGCTGTGTTATTATCAGTACTGTCTATTTCTACCAACGTATGTGCCGGGTCAAGTAAAGCTGCCACTTCGCCTTCTACTATCTTTTGTCCTTTATTAATAATGATCATCCTGGTGGCGATCAGTTCTATTTCACTTAAGAGGTGAGAGGATATAATAACTGTTTTGCCCATTTCAGTGCTAAGTCGTTTGATGAGGTTTCTTATATCAGCAATGCCCTGGGGATCTAATCCATTGGTGGGTTCATCTAATATTATTAATTGCGGATTGTGTACCAGGGCAACGGCAATGCCTAAACGCTGTTTCATCCCCTGGCTATAAGCTCTCACTTTATCCTGCGCCCTTTCCGCCAGGCCCACCATGTCCAGTTGTTTCATTAAAAGGGTGCGGTTCACTTTTACGCCACTCATTCTTGCAAAGATGGAGAGGTTGTCGTAAGCAGATAGGTATTTATATAAGTCCGGCTTCTCTATCACCGCACCTATTCCCTTTAATATTTCTGAGCGATTTTTCTGGATATCCTTCCCAAAAATGGATACCGTTCCAGAACTTGGCCGAATGAGGCTAAGCAACATCCGGATGGTGGTAGATTTTCCTGCTCCGTTCTGTCCCAGAAATCCGTACACATCTCCTTGATTTACAGTGAATGAGAGATTGTTTACGGCCTTTAGTTGATCATAATTTTTACAAAGTTGGTATACCTCTACAATCTTGGCCATTAATTTGAAATGTATATAAATGTAAAACGGTTCGTCCGGTTAAAGGTTCGGAAAACAGTTTTAAAGAAAAAAAACAAAAATTAATTCTACCTAAATTACAAGATATGAAAAAGGTTATTTCTTTATTAGCAGCTTACTTCTTACTGAATGTTGCAAATGCTACTACACTTACTAATGGTGTTACTGTAGACGAACCAACTGCAAAGATTGAGAATAAAGGTATAACCCTTGCTCCTAATGCAAAGACTGGTGACGTACAGGTAGTATTTACTGCAGCTAAGGCTGGTAATGCAACAGTGGCAGTGATCAATGCAGAAGGTAAAACAGTGATGACTAAATCAGTAGAATTGATTGCAGGAAAAAATAATATCAATGTTGACAAATTCAATGAACTGGAAGAAGGTAACTATACCGTTAGTTTAACTACCAATGCAGGTAATTTCTCTTCTCCATTCTTATTGTGGAAATAATATTTATACCAGGCACAGGAATAGGGCTCTTTCATAAGAGCCTTTTTTATTATTCAGCATTGTCGTTTGGATTCATATAAGTCTGTAAAGCCTTTACATAAGTTTCAAATGCTTCAATACCTTGTTTGGTAATTTTACAAATCGTTTGTGGGTAATTGTTATGAAAGCGTTTTGTTACATCAATATAGCCAGCATCCTTTAGTTTATTAATTTGTACGCTCAGGTTGCCAGCGGTAGAATTAGTTTTTTCTTTTAGAAAAGTAAACTCAGCTTCCTTCACACTAATGAGCAGGCTAACTACAGCAAGCCTCAATTGGGAATGTAATATCGGATCAAGCTCTTTAAACATTGGCCGCTCTTATGCTTTTATATTTTTTTCTAAGAAGTATTCCCGGAATGAGCCAGGCAAGTATTGCTGATGCAGCAAGCAGCAGCATATCAATATCGGATTTTGTAAAAAGTGAAATCACACAGGCTATCCAGCAAAATATACCACCGAAGAGCATGGGCTTAAAATGCCTGCTTCCCCCGGTAATGATTGTTGGAAAACCGTATAGTAATAAAAAGAAAGAGGTGGAAAATCCGCTATAATTTTCATCCGGCATGGCACCCTTCAATTCAACGTAGGCATTAAAAACCGGTGCAAGCTTCGTTATAATTACATTGTTGATGGTTACCAGCAGAAAAATGGAAATGCCAAAAGTCATCCATATGTAATCCATGGTGATATCATCATAACTTCTTACTTTTTGCCGCTTCCTTTCCCTGCTAACGATAATCAACTGCGGAGCTATGGCCGCAACAGTAAGTATCCAAATATCAAAAGGCAGATCAAAATGAAATTTTATCTGGAAATAAGTCACCAGGCTGCAAACAGTAATTATTGTTCCCCATAAAATAGGTCCTACTCCACTTTCATGAAAATTATTTTTTGCTTTGTTGATCATTTGGCTGATCAATTGAAGACTTTCCTGTTCCGTCATTTTATCATCTGTCATATACCATTATTATTAAAGCAGTCAATATAGATAAAAAAGAGCGACGGTATCGTTTTAATACCATCGCTCCAAAGTTATCATTTACAATCACTCAATAATTGTTCAACTATTTGTTTTCCCCAGTTGGGTGCGATATCGCTTGCTGGTTTAAATGCATTGAATTTTTGAAGAGCTGTTTCTAACTCAGGTTTAGCAGTTGCACAGCCGCCGCCAAATTGTTCGGGTGTATACTTTAACCCCTGGCCTTTTAAAAAATTAGGACGGGGATTAGTAGGGTCCTGCTGTATGGCTGTTTCTAATTGTTTAGTACTTTCCTGTCCATACTGCATCCAGCGCTCTTGTGGATTCACCAGCATATGACAGCTTGCAATTACGCTTTTAACGCAGGAGATTTCGGAGTTATTGGGCGATAAAGAATCAGCAACGTTTAGCAAAGCGGTTGCTTTATCTGCAATAGCATCTGATTTAGATTTATCCTGGTCCATTATCCCTGCATTTACTTGTAAAAAAGCTGCATAGTAGTAAGGCAACCATTGATTTTTTTCAGTGGTAGCAATTCTTTCAAAACTGTTGGCTAAACTTAAAAGGCTTGCCGGGCTTTTAAAAGCGGTATCCATGGCTGCCAGGTTTTTTTTCATGGCGGCAGTATATTTTTCGCTTTGGGCAAAAGAGCACAGCGTTGTAAAGAGAACAATTGTAAGGATTGATAACTGTTTCATGTATTGTATTTTTATTGATGAAATATTATAAGTTATTATTTATTGCTTCTTGTGTTCTATCAATACCAAAACTTAGGAAACATCCAAAAAACACAAACCTGGTAGTAGGCGCTGTCACGGCAGTTTTGCGGTTGCCATCTGTACTATAATTATAAGTGAATACTTGTTTTTGGCCCAGTACATTATTAATTCCCAGGATCCACACTATAAAAGATTTATTATTGTTTTTTCCAAGTGACGGTATATAATTTAAGCTGAAGTTCATACTGTTGAAATTAATCGTCTTGCCCTGGTCGGTAATTTGAAATTTAGACTGAAGGCTATCGTAGCCTATCCTGTAATATGGTCTTCCTGTTGCAAAATTGTAGGTAAGATTAAAGCCGGTTTTCCATGGCAATACAAATCTTTTGAAAACAAAAGATGCCGTATGTTTAGCTGCAAAAGATGGGGTAATGGCTGTAGGAAAATTCAGGTAATCTCTTTTAGTATCTAAGTAGGAATACGAAATCCAGTAATCAACACCTTTAAAAGTCTTTTTATCTCTCCAGAAAAATTCTATTCCTTTTGCATCGCCATAACCCAATGTATTGGCAGCTACTTCACGACCAACATTATTCATCGCTGTTTTATATAGCCTATCATATTTCTTATAAAAAACTTCGGTTCTAAAAGTATAATCCTTTGTTTGCTTGGCATATTGCAATATGTAATGAGTAGCTTTTGAAAAATCTATTCCAGTCACTGCCGGTAAAATTTTTCTTTCAGGGTTTTGATAAAAAATACCGTAAGCGAAAGAAGCCTGGCTACCGTTCTCAAACTTGTATGCCAGTGATGCTCTCGGTGCAATATTCCATTTGCTTAACTGTGCAGAATGCTCAAGCCTTGTTCCAATCTTAGCTGCAAGATTATTGGTAACATACACATCCGTTTCTGCAAAGCCTGCAAAGATTTTATCCTTGATTGTTTCAGTATATTGATTGCCGTTGTATAAAGTATAATCTGTTTTTTCATTGCTATAGAAATAGTCGCTGCCAAAACGCAACGCATTATAACTGGCAAACTTTTTCTCTAATACAACTCTTCCCTGGGTATAATAAGACCGGTTCTTTACATCAAAATTTTTCAATGCATAATAGAATGGTTCTGTAATCACAATTTTTTTACCAGACTCATCTTCTGTTCCGTTACTAATATTATCCCGGTTAGTACTAAAGCTTACACCAGACTGTATTTTCCAGCCATTGCCAAGCCTGTCTTTCCAGTTTAGGTTTTGATATGTATTTAGGTTACTTAGTGAAAAAGCGTTTTTAATTACAGCAGAATCTATATCAGCATCTCTAAAGCCTGTTTTGTTTCCGCTCACGTAGAAATAATACTTAATAAATCCCCCGCTCTTTGTTTTGATACGGAAATTTGCATCGAGTGTATTATAAATAGGCATTTTAAAAAAATCCTGTTTGGGCTTATTTACCTTAAAACCCAGCCATAGGTTAGTATGGTTGTAAGAAAACCCCCAGGCCGATTTTTTATCTTTTGCCAAATGCTGGAGTCCGCCGCCAACACCCACCACAGTTACCGTTAGATCAGCCTGTGTTCTCTCAGGCAGGTCAGTACTTTCTAAGATTAAAGCGGAAGATAGCGCCTGTCCATATAGAGCAGAATAACCACCCGTGCTAAAAACCGTTCCTTTAAACAGGAATGGGTTAAATCTTCCACGGGTGGCTATGCCGGGTGTGCTGGTATAAAAGAAATTATTAACCAGGTTGCCATCCATATAGATTTTACTTTCTGTAGCAGTTCCACCTCTTACAAATAATCCTTCGCTTTCTCCCACCTGCTGTGTGCCCGGAAGTGTTTTAAATGCCCCGGTTATGTCGGCGTTGGCTCCGGCAGTGGTTACTACATCCAGTGATGTTAATACAGCGCTCTTGTTTTTATCGCTGGCTTCAAAAGCCCCGGCAGTTATCACCACGGCCTTTAGTTCTGTCACCTGTTCTTTTAATGTAATATTTTGAACTATTGGTTGGTTTGCGATGGTTATTTTCTGTAATACAGCAAAATATCCCGAGGCGGTAGCCAATAGGGATTGCTCGCCCTTTTCTTCGGTAGTAAAAGAATAATTTCCCAGGGAATCTGAGGTGGCGCCGTCATAAGTATCCTTTAATTGGATACTGATTCCGGGCAGCGGTTTGTTTTTATTGTCTACAATTTTACCAGAGATTTGAACCTGTGCTCTAGTAAACAAAACACTGAATAACAAGGTAGTTAGCAATATGTATTTCATGGCTTATAAATATATCTCAAAAATAGAGTAGTTTATATTGTAAACCAAAATAAAATTTGAAACTGTGATTAAAAAAAAATTTTTGGGCAAAAAAAAATGGTGCAGGTTGTGTTTGCAAATTATTAATAATCAAATAATTATAAAGCTTTATGCAGGTAGGTGGCACCGTTAGTTAGCACGTAAAACTTATCAACATAGCCAAAATTTTATTTTTTTATGTGGCGCCAATTAGTAATTTAGCAATAGAATTTAATGGGTTAGTAAGTACAAAGGGTCAGCAGAAATGTTGACCCTTTTACTGTTTATACCCTTCAACAATTCATCCTTTCTTTACGATAATTTTCACTTCAATTTTTTATTACATCATTGATGAATGTTTTTCTTTCACACTAACTAACACTTCATTTTAGTTTTTACATTTACAACATGAGTAAAACTAAGTCAGCATTTTTTTGTCAGAACTGTGGATATGAAAGCGCAAAGTGGTTGGGTAAATGTCCATCATGTGAAAGCTGGAATACTTTTGTTGAAGAAATAGTGGTGAAAGGAAATGATAAAAAAGAAAATGCAGAATGGAAATC
>CAZDHQ010000001.1:22348-25917 GCA_964505135.1 uncultured Ferruginibacter sp. | reverse complement strand
TGTGATCTTAAAAGGATTGCATAGTGATACGGCAACTATCAAAGAAGTAATGAGTTCAGCAATTCCTTCGGTGGAGCCGATGGATACAGTGGAACATTGCATGAATATGCTGAATACGCATAAAACACGCTACCTGGTGGTATTTGACGACCATGAATTTAAAGGTGTAGTTACCATCAATGACGTATTAAGAGAAGCACTGGCCAATAAGGAAATGGTTTTTGATGAATTAACCATTAAGGATGCTACCGAAATGCAGGATAAAGTTTTTTAATTGCTCACCTTAAATACCCCAGCATTTTTTTAAGCATTGCCTGGTTATAACTGGTATTGAAAGAAGCAATTACATCCTGCTTCTCAGATACAGTGATGTGGAAATTAATTGCTGCACTTTTTTCTTCTTTGGCAGGTTCGTACATAAAGGTCAGCCGGTGAAAATTATATTCTGAAGTATCGAGTATGTAGCTGTATTGATCGTTTTGAAAATAATCCTGCAGCTTATACCAGTTATGCTGCAGCATGGTGGCTGGTTTGATGATAATATCTTCCAGTGTACCTGTTTCAAGCGGCTGCTGCCAGTTATCATTCACATGGTCTCTTAATTGCACTACCAAAACCCCACCCGTATTTTCTTTTATCCAGGGTTTAAAATAGTCGATAAAACGCAGGGTGGTTTCCATACCAAAATTATCTCTTAAGCCTGCATCCATTACATCAATTACAGGCTCACAGGGCAGCCATACATTGGGTAATACATAAGGAAAGGTGGCATTCATTCTTAAGGCAGTCAATACACGAATATTATATGGATCAAGATTTTTGAAGAAAGCACCAAAGTCAACTGCATCAGGGCTATAGGTAGTATCCGTTGCAAAAGCAAGTGGCTTCATCATAAAACTTAAGGGCTGGGTTCCAATCATCATTTTTCTTCCATCTCTTGTAATAACAGAGTTAAAAATGATCATGGGTATATTGGCAGCCTTTTCATCTGCTGCATAGTCTGCAACCTGTTTATCTAACAAGCCGTTGGAATTTTCCTTTAGCTTTTGCTCAAAGGCATAGCCACGGTCTTTTACATAACGGTAAGGGCCAACCGAAAACTTTTGAGCCGGTGAAAACAGGTCACGGCTCACCATAGATGAAAAAACAGGGTTGAGCAAATCCTGTGTAATATCAGAAACATAGCGGGGATTGTACAATTGAAGAGCAGTATCCTTTTTGCTTTGCAGGTACAGTTCTCTAAAGAATGCAGCAGACAGCATGCCACCACTTGCCCCGCTGATTAAAAATGTTTGCTGCATTAATTTACCATCACTAATGCGGTTGAGTTGCTGCAAGGTATTCATCGTAAACGTAGCGCTTCTTAAACCACCGCCGCTCACATTGATAAATAACATCAAAGGTTTTTCTCCGGATTGCTTCTTTTTCCAGTTTTCCAAAATGCTAATCATGTTCAGGCTGTCTGCCTGCATGATGGCTGGTGTACACAGACTTTGCAAAGATTCTTTACTATAAGCCGGTCTCGATTTTTTATCATTGTAATTAAGACCATAAGCTTTATTTCTTGGGTCAATGATCTCATTGTGGTATAAAATATTCAGCACGCCAAACAACACTACAATGAACAATACACTCCAGCTTTGCAAGAAATAAGTGAGTGCACCTATTACGGCTATCATGATAGCAAAGAAAACAATGATGCTCACTGCGGCCGGAACCTGGAAAAATTTAATATCTAAATAAAATCCAGCTATGATCAAAAAAACAAAAGCAAGTATCATAGCAGTAACAGCAGCAAAATGATGGCGTTTAAAAACGTTATCTAAAAAATATTCACTGTAGTGGGATACATTACGTGGCTTGTGAATTTTAAAACGAACCGTGAGGTAATAACTTACTTTCATACCAAAGCTATCCTGCTGGCGGCGGCGAGCCGGATCAAAATTGCTTCTGAATAATTTCTTATCAGCAATAACCGGTGCAAATGATTTTACAATTCTTTTATCAGCACCAAAAAAGAAAGCGAATGAAAACGCTAACAAGGATATTAATCCAAGTATAAAACCAAGTACAAGCAGCAATACTTCTCCAACAGACATTAATTCCTTATCAATATTAAACTGCAGCGCTCTTATCAGGTAAAAAATTAAAAACAGCAGCGGCATCACTGCATTGTTGATACAATATTTTAAAAATGGCTTGGAAGTAGCAGCTAAAAATTTAAACCGCTTGGTATGAAGTATAAAAGTTGTAATGTTCCAGCTCATGAAAAACACACCGGCTGCAATGCCCACCAATGCTGCACTCAGCATGTTTACATTACCCATGTATTCCGGCACAAAAAACAATGCATCGGCACCATAGGTTTTTAAAAACTGGCTATTTACAGTGCTCACAAGCAGCCACCAGAAAATTAACAGCACCTGGTACTTCCTAAAATGAAGTATAAACAACTGTACAGGGAAGGAATTAGATATATCGTTGAAGAGGCGTCGCATGTACATCGTTTATTAAATGTACAAACGAATTAACACATACAATTATTCCCTAAAGCTTTGTATATAAAATTTAATAAACTGGTTGCCTTTTTTTAACAATAAACAAAAGGCTTACCAATACCATTAACACCAGCATGGCCGTAAACTGGTGCGATACTCCTAACCAAACCAGCCTATTTGCATAAGTAGCATTTAAAACAGTAAGAATACCTAACAATACCTGTGTGACCAATAAAACAAAAAATATATTTCTCAATTTGCTGAATAACGGTGAGCCTGAAACGCTTTTTGATTTAAACCACCAAACCAGCACCAATACAAATAACAGATAGGCGAGCCCACGATGGATGAAGTGAACCGTTAGTGGATTATAAGCAATATTTTTTATTGCTGGTGACAGTTCACCAATGGTTGCCGGGATAAAGGCGCCGTTGATATCAGGCCAGGTGGGCGCTGCAATGGCTGCCTTCATGCCAGCCATAAAACCACCATAGATTAATTGAAAGAAAAACACAACTAAGATCACAATCAGGGAGCGTTGCAATGATACATGAACAATTTTTTGTTCAGTCTTGATAAGCAATCCCAATGCAAACCATAATGTATAGGAAAGTAAAATCAATGCAGCTACAAAATGTGTGGTCAATTCAACATGACCAACAAAGTATTTTTCAGGTACCAAGCCACTCTTCACCATGATCCAGCCAATGGCACCCTGCAATCCACCCAAAATAAATAAGATTACCATGGGTGCGATCATTTCTTTCTTAAATTTCCTGGTGGCTAAAAAATATACAAAGCCTATTAAAAATACCACGCCCATTAATCTCGCCCACAACCTGTGAAACCACTCCCAAAAAAAGATGAACTTAAAATCAGACAATGAAAAGCTTTGATGCACATATTTGAACTGGTCTGTATTCTTGTACTTGTCAAACTCAGCCATCCAGGCCGCATCATTTAAAGGCGGTAATGCCCCTGTTATTGGTTTCCATTCGGTAATTGAAAGGCCGGATTCGGTTAATCTTGTGATTCCTCCCAGCAGCACTTGTATTACAATCATTCCTACCC
>CAZDHQ010000001.1:0-22338 GCA_964505135.1 uncultured Ferruginibacter sp. | reverse complement strand
TTTCTTGCTTTTTGATCCATCGCTCTTTTCCTTTTTAATGTTGTGCAAAAATAGTGAAGCAAAACTGCTCCGTGGTTTTCTGTTTAAATTCCTTTTATTGTGATATTTGCGCTCTGAATGCTGTTTTCCTTTTTACATACTGAATTAATAGAAGCTGGCCTTGATGAGGCAGGCCGTGGCTGCTATGCCGGTCCGGTATATGCGGCTGCCGTAATTCTACCTAAAGACTTTCATCATCCCTTATTAAACGACAGCAAAAAACTAACAGAACAGCAGCGTGACCTGCTTAGGCCCATCATTGAAAAAGAAAGCATTGCCTTTGCAGTAGCAGCGGTTGACAACAGGCAAATTGACCGTACCAATATTCTAAAAGCTTCTATGACTGCTATGCATAAGTGCATTGGTATGCTTACAAAAGAGCCTGAAATACTCTTGATTGATGGCAATTATTTTCGCCGCTATAAAAGAATACCGCATCAATGTATTGTAAAAGGAGATGGAAAATACACCTCCATTGCAGCAGCCAGCATTCTGGCAAAAACCTACCGTGATGAACACATGCACAAACTTCATCATGAATTTCCCCATTATGGCTGGAACAGCAATAAAGGCTATGGCACACCTTTACACCGGGAAGCCATCAATACGCACGGCCTCTGTAAATACCACCGCAAGAGCTTCAATATTTTATCAGAAGAAACGTTATATAACCTCGAACTGGGTTTTGAGTAACAAGAGTTGATTTTCATTTTTTTATTATCTGATTAAACCCGACATAGCACTTCCAGTCTGACTATGCACAACCGGTTAAAACGATAACAAAAACTAAAAACACTTTTTATGAAAATCAACCGTATCACTTTAAGCATAGCAATACTCAGCATCATCAGTTTACATGCCGGCGCACAGGTTAACCGCACACTGGCAGATGAAAACATCCGCATTAACCATGGCATTGCCAATGGTGAATTAACAGCCAGGGAAGCAATTGGCTTAAAAATGCAGGAAGCACATTTAAGAAATGAAGCCATCCGTTTTAAAATGAATGATGGAAAAATTGGGCCAATGGAAAGAGCGAAACTGATAAGAGACAACAGGAGACTGAGCCGCAATATTTATCGTCAAAAACACGATTATCAAACAAGATTCTAATAACTGAAAAACAAAAATTAAACTATAACCTCAAAACTCAAATCATGAAATTGAAATTTTTATTAGCCTCCGTAATTCTTGCAGCTTTTACTATCAGCAATGCAGATGCACAAACCGTTAAACGTGCAAGAAATCAACATCAACGCATTAGACAAGGTGTAAAAAGTGGTGAATTAACGAGAGCAGAAGCGGCCAACGTAAGAAATGACCAGCGTGAAATTCGCCAGGATGTGAAAGAAGCAAAGGCAGATGGCGTAGTTACAACAGAAGAGAAAAAAGAAATTCGCCAGGAGCAAAGACAAGCCAGCAGGAAGATCTATCGCAAGAAACATAACGACAGAACAAGAGAATAGGATTCGTACCTCCACTTGCTTTGTGTAAGTGGCTACAGTTTACATAGTGATAAAAGCCATCACGCCAGGCGTGGTGGCTTTTAATTTATACAGGAAATTTTTCTTTCCATAATTGATTGAATGTTTTCTGACTAAAGTTGAGATCGCTTCTTCTTTGCTTCCAGCTTTTAAATAAGCTATTCACTACTTTATTTTTAAGATTACCATTGGCCATGTTCATTATGCTTCTTTTGGTGCTGGCTATCTTCCACATTTTCCAGGCAAGCTTTTCTGATAATGCAGGCAAATGATCTTCTACAGATTGATGACGGTTATCCAGTAACAGCTCATGTAAATTAATTTTCACTGCACAAACTTCTGTGCAAGCTCCACACAATGAAGAAGCATAACTCATGTGCTTGAATTCATTCATGCTTTTTAAATTGGGTGTAAGTACACTACCAATTGGGCCACTGTAAGTAGTACCATAACTGTGTCCGCCAATATTTTTATACACCGGACACACATTCAAACAAGCACCACAACGAATGCAATACAAACTTTGCCGCTGCTGTGGATTCTTTAGCACATTGGTTCTGCCATTATCCAGTAAAATCACATACATGTTTTCTGGCCCATCGTTTTCATTTGCTTGTTTTGGACCAGTAATGATGCTATTGTATACCGTTACCTGCTGGCCTGTTCCGTAAGTTGATAATAAAGGCCAAAACAAACCGAGGTCGGTAATAGATGGAATTACTTTTTCAATACCCACAATTACAATATGTGTCTTGGGAAAAGCACAGCTCAATCTTGCATTGCCTTCATTTTCTGTTACGGCTACGCCTCCAATATCAGGTATAATAAAATTGGCACCAGTTACGCCTACTTCAGCACTGGTGTATTTTCTTCTTAAGATATTTCTTGCAACCAGCGTAAGCTCCTGCGGATTTAAATGAGAAGGCGTTCCTAGTTTATCAGCAAACAATCTTGCCACATCTTCCTTGCTTTTATGCATGGCGGGTGTTACAATATGATAAGGCGGCTCACCATCCAACTGCTGGATGTATTCACCCAAATCTGTTTCCACGCTTTCAATGCCATGCTTATACAATTCATCATTCAAATGAATTTCTTCCGTCACCATGCTCTTGCTTTTCACCAGTGTTTTGCAATTCACTTTTTTGCAAATGTCTACCACGGCTTCCAGCGCCTGCGCTGCATCTTCAGCCCAAATCACTTTACCACCACGCCTGGTAAAATTGGTTTCAAATTCCAACAGCCGTTCATCCAGTGTTTCAATTGCATGCCACTTGCGGTTCTTGGCTGCTTCCCTTGCTAACTGCAGATTGGCAAACTGCGTTTTACCTTCCGGCACTTTTGCATTGTACTGGTTAATATTAAAATTGATCTTGCGCCGGTGCTCTAAATCGGCAGATCTGATGGTGCTTTTTGCAATAAAATTTTCTGATGCTTCGCTCATGAATTATTTTTTTTGAAACCAGCTAACGTGCATGAATGAACGATCGTGTCCCGATTATTTCGGGATCCGTTTGACATCTTCTCTCCTATCATTTTTCCGTATCACTAATTTACTTTACCCTTTTCAATACCCCCACCTGATAACCCATAATCTTATAACTATCCACAAAAGGTGTTTCATCCGTTCCTTTACCTGATGTATTCTTTTGATCCAGCTTGATGGAAATAAATTCCACCCTCATCTCATCCCCATTCACTGTGTAACTATCAACAATGGTATTGCCCATCACCGTAAATGCACCATGAAAGCTATTGCCATGCAAATAACTGTCTAAAACAATTCCATCTCTTTCATCTACCACCCAGTGACCTTTGGCAATATCAACAGGCTTTAATAAATAAGGTCGGTTATCCACTTTGCCACTGTCGCCATAAATAATTTGCCAGGTGTATTGACCCGCCGTATCAGCAGGCTGAATAATCAATTTCATCGCAAACTCCTTTGTTGGCTTGCCCGCCACCATCCATTGTAGGGTTCCTTTCCATTGACCAAGAAAGGCCCCCTCCATCTCCCACCCCCTTCGACTTCGCTCCGGATGAGGGGGAGAGTTCAAAGGCAAACTCTTTTTGCTTTGAGCAAAAAGATTGTTTACCAATAAGAGCAAAACAAAGAGTATAATAAAATTCTTCATAAACAAAGAAGTTAGTCAAAGCAACTCAGCAAACTCTTTTAAATTTAAGATCTTGCCTTTAAGCCCCTTTAGGGGTGTGGGGTTTAGGTTAACACTCCCAACTCCTTCCCCACCTTCGTAAACGCAGCAATTGCCTTATCCAAATGACTCAGTTCATGTGCAGCACTCAACTGTACCCGTATACGTGCCTGCCCTTTTGGAACCACCGGGAAGAAGAAACCAATTACATAAATTCCTTCTTCTAATAATTTAGCAGCAAACTGTTGCGCCAGCACAGCATCAAACAACATGATGGGGACAATGGGATGTTCACCCGGCTTGATGTTGAAACCAGCTTCGGTCATTTTTCGCCTAAAGTATTCTGTATTGAACGCAAGTTTATCTCTCAACTCAGTTGTTTCACTCAGCATATCCAGCACAGCAATGGATGCACCCACAATGCTAGGTGCCACGGTGTTGCTGAACAAATAAGGCCGGCTTCTCTGGCGAAGCATTTCAATAATTTCTTTGCGGCCACTGGTGAAACCACCGCTTGCCCCACCGAGTGCTTTACCCAAGGTGCCCGTGATGATATCAATCCTGCCCATCACACCACGGTATTCATGTGTGCCTCTGCCTGTTTTTCCCAAAAAGCCGGAGGAGTGACATTCATCAATCATTACAATGGCATCGTATTTATCAGCAAGGTCACAGATTTTATCTAACTGTGCAATGGTGCCATCCATGCTAAAAGATCCATCGGTAACAATAATACGACTACGCAGGTCGGATGATTCTTTTAATTTGTTTTCCAGGTCTTCCATGCTATTGTGCTCATAGCGAAAACGCTGTGCCTTACACAATCTCACCCCATCAATGATGCTTGCATGGTTGAGTGCATCACTGATGATAGCATCCTGCTCACCAAACAATGGTTCAAACACGCCGCCATTGGCATCAAAAGCAGCAGCATATAAAATAGTATCTTCTGTTCCTAAAAAATCAGCGATCTTTTTTTCCAGTTCTTTGTGAATATCCTGCGTACCGCAGATAAAGCGGACACTGCTCATACCATACCCACGGTGATCAATATACTTTTTTGCAGCAGCCAATACTTTAGGATGAGATGACAAACCAAGGTAGTTATTGGCGCAAAAATTCAATACGTTTTTTCCTCCTACAATTATTTCCGGGCCCTGCTCACTGGAGATAATCCTTTCTTTTTTCATCAACCCGGCCGCTTCAATTTCGGTAAGTTCAGCAGCAATTCTTTTTACAAATTTTTCATTCATATAATAAAGTTTGAATGCAGCAAAATTAGGCTGCTACGACCGATAATGGCAGTAATAATGCAAGATTAATAAGGCTTTTTACCAATTTGTAACAAATTGACGTTAATTTCGTCTAACGCCAAAGACTACTACCTATGATGATAAAAAGATCTTCCATATTACTGCTTATTTTATTATCAGGATCTATTACCTACCTGGTATACGCTGCCGGCAATGATGCAAAAACGATGGCTGAACCGGTTAAATGCAGCGGCAAATGCAAAAAAACAAAGGCGCCCGTTCAATGGAATATGGTTTCCCCTTCCATTCTTTACCCGGAGACCTAAAATTTTTCATGAATTTGTAACATTGGACCGATTAAAACGTATCACGATAAAACAGGACATTTAATTATAACAGCAGGCACCAAAACTACATGACCGAGAAAGAGTATAATGAATGTGTAACCATGTATGCAGACAATGTATACCGCTTCCTGCTGAAGAATCTGCGGCATGAAGAGGATGCAAGGGATGTGCTGCAGGGGGCATTTGAAAAAATGTGGATCAACAGGCAAACGGTGGATAACAGCAAATGCAAAAGCTTTCTGTTTACGGTAGCCTATAATAATATGATTGATCATATTCGCAAGAATAAAAGAATAGTGCTGAAAGAAAGTTTTGCTGAGGAAGCAAGGGTGAGCAACCGCCAACAGCATGATTCAAAAAAAATATTGAATGAAGCACTCAACAGGTTAAGCGAAACACAGCGAAGCCTGGTAATGCTGAAAGATTATGAAGGCTACAGTTACGAGGAGATAGGAAAAATAACAGGATTGAATGAAAGCCAGGTAAAGGTTTACCTGCACAGAGCAAGACTGCAATTGAGAGATTATATTGTGAAGCCTGAAAATATTATTTAAGATGAACATCAACCGAAATAATTACGAAGAATTCTTCCTGCTGTATGCAGACAATGAGCTGTGTGCGGAAGAGAAGAAAATGGTGGATGATTTCGTGGCTGAAAATCCAGATTTGGCAGAAGAATTGGTAATGCTTCAACAAAGCATTTTACAACCCGACTTTACAGCATTTGCAGATAAGGAAAGTTTATACAGGCGTACGGTTGAAGAAGACACTACAGAAAAGCTGTTGCTGATGCTGGATGGAGAATTGAAAACAGCAGATAAAAAGAAACTGTTTGAGACTATTGAAACGAATGAAGCGATAAAAAGGGAATGGGCTTTATTACAACAAACAAAATTACCGCAGGAACAAATCATTTTTAAAGACAAGGCAAGTTTATACAGAAAAGAAGCTGGAAAAGTAGTTGTAATTAAATGGTGGAGAATAGCTGCTGCTGCCGTATTAATTGGTTTTGGGATATGGGGTGCTGTTAGCTATGTTAATAATGGCAGTAAACCAGGAACTATTGTTGATAACAATAATCCATCTGTAAAACCTTCTAACAGCTTACCAACTACAAATGAATCAGCTCCCTCAGTTAAGCAACAACAAAATATAAAACAGCAATCAACTGCAAGTGTTGAAGATAAAAAAGAAACAGCACCTGTAGAGCCTGCAGTAAAACAAACAGTTGTTAAGGAAGAGCCTTTGATCATCAAAGAACAAAAAGATATTGTTCAGCAAAAAGAAAATAAGGTTCTTAATAATAAGCTGCCTGAACCATCTTTAGAAAAAATTAACAACAAAGAACGTAACCAACAAGATGTAGTGATCGTACCAACTATAAATGAGAATTTAAAACAGGATGTTACGATTCAGCAGCCGACCAAGCTAAATGAAGTAACGGAAGCCAACAAGAACGATGTAGCACAGGTTAATTACATTAATATGGACGATCCTGCTACTAATGCAGATGAAGATGATGAAAGAAAAGGAAGAGGCAAGCTGGCCGGGTTCTTTAAAAAAGTAAAAAGATCAATCGCAAGAAAAGCTAACATAGGCGGAGACGGAGACCATGATCTCAAAATTGCCAATATGTCTTTTGCTGTGAAAGCTCCATAAAATCCTTAGAAGAAATAACAACAGGATACATTTATCAACATTAAAAAGAGGCACATGAAAAAGCTATTTACACTAATGGCATCAGCAATGTTTTGCACTATCACTTACGCACAGACTGATTCCACCAGCACAGACAACAAAGGCGATACCATCCGGATCGGCAACATGATCATTGTGAGAAACAACACTAAAAAAGATAACGTCGATTATCACAATATCGAGGTACGCAGGAAGGAAAGAAATCCATCAGCGAATGTGAGCACTAACTGGGGTATTGTAGATATCGGCTTTGCCAATTATCGTGACTTGACAGATTATACAAACACAGACGGTTACCTGTATAATATTCCAGGTGCTGCACCTTTAGGTAAAAGTGATTTCAGTTTAAAAACCGGAAAGAGTGTAAACGTAAACATCTGGTTTTTTATGCAGCGTTTGAACGTAATCAAACACCATGTAAACTTAAAGTATGGTTTAGGTTTAGAGTTGAATAATTATCGTTATAAATCATCTATCAGTTATTTGGAACGCAATCCTTTTACACCGAATGTAACACCTGCGCCGGTGATCATAAGAGACTCTATTAACTTTACTAAAAATAAACTGGCAGCAGACTATCTAACTGTTCCTTTTATGCTGAACTTTTGCACTAATCCAAATGATAACAATAAAGGTTTGAGTGTAAGCGTAGGCGTTAGTGCAGGTTATTTATACAGCCAGCGTAATAAACAAGTCAGCAACGAAAGAGGCAAGCGCAAAAACAAAGGTGATTATGACCTGGAGCCATTTAAGTTTTCTTACATAGCGGAGCTTGGCCTTGGTCCTGTACACCTGTATGGATCTTATGTTCCTAAAACTATCTATCAAAGAGGAATGGATATCAGGCCGTACACAGTGGGTTTGCGATTGAGCAATTGGTAAATTTCAGGTATTTAAATTGAATTCTTTTGATGTAAAGCAGCATTTTTACGTGCTGCTTTTTTCGTTTCCAAATTTTAGAAAACATTTATTTTTTTGTTAATAGCTTTTACCAAAAACTTAAAATATTTTTGATGGCATAACGTTTGAATACTACGTCTGAGAATTCACAATTATGAAAAAATCCATTTTCTTATCTACATCAGTAATTGTTGTCTTTTTTGCCATGTCTGCTTTTGTTAATCCCGGCAAAAAGGTTAAAAAAAATGGTTCGAAGAAATTGGTTGCTGCAGTAAAGCCTACGGAAGATACTGCCAGCACAGATGAAAATCATTATTACATCATCATTGATAAAAGTGATTACGAATTGAAAGTGTATGATGATGAAGGATGGTATGCAACTTATCCTATTGTTTTCGGAAGCAAAGATTTAGGAGATAAAATGAGAGAAGGTGACCGTAAAACACCAGACGGTAAATTTAAAGTGCTGCTTAAAAAAGTTAATCCCAAATGGGGACCAGAGCTACTACTGGACTATCCAACCCCCGAAAGTGTTCAGAAATTCAATGAAAGAAAAAGGAAGGGCTTAATACCTAAGAATGCAAAAATTGGTAATGGCATCGCTATACATGCCACCAGGCCGGAAGAAGAATGGACAGTGGATAACTTTTATAACTGGACTGATGGATGCATATCTGTTAAGTACAGTGAAATGAAAGATCTGTTCAGCTATATTCCTGCCGGAACCCCTGTTACCATTCAACCATAGGCGTTACCGTTAGTTGATGAACAGCAGGCTTCCATCTCCGTAGCTCAGGAACCTGAAATCATTTTCCATAGCATATTTGTAAATTTCTTTCCATTGATTACCTACTGCAGCGGCGACCAACAATAACAAAGTGGATTGTGGTTGATGAAAATTAGTGATCAAGGCATTGGCTATCTTATATTGATAGCCAGGGCAGATGATAATTTGTGTAGTGGTAATAAGTCGCTGTAAGCTATTTTTTTTCATCCAGTGTAATAAAGCCTTAAGGGCGTCAGCAGCACTGATATTTACAGAAGACAAAGGCTCCTCATACACATCCCATTGATGCAAAGCAATATCATCCGGCTTTAGTGAAGTATCAATAGCTGTCTTTACACCCATCCAGTACAGGCTTTCAGTGGTACGCATGGAGGTGGTACCAACCATGATCACCGTATCGTTCAATTTGCTTATTAATTTTTCTATTGCTTCCCTGCTTACATCAATCCATTCTGCATGCATTTCATGCTCCTGCATCACTGCAGCTTTCACCGGTTTAAAAGTGCCGGCACCTACATGCAGCGTAACACTTAACTGCTTAATATTTTTTTGTGCAAATGAATCAAATATGGCGGGTGTAAAATGCAAACCTGCTGTTGGCGCAGCCACGCTACCTTCATGCTTTGCATAGATTGTTTGGTAACGATCTTTATCCGTTGCTTCTGATTTTCTTTTGATATAAGGTGGTAAAGGCACATCGCCTGTGGCATCCAGTACTTCTGCAAAACTCAATTCCCCGGGTTGCCAGGACAATTCTACCACGTATGCATCACTCAGCTTTTCTACCAATTGTGCGTTGATAAATGCCGAAGCTCCATTCAATTGAAACTGCTTTTTTAATGCACCTTCTTTCCATTTGCTGGCACCTCCAATCATACATTTCCAACGCACTTTTTCTTTCTGGCTCATGATGCTGCTGTATTCATTCACTGCTTCATAAGGTTCAAGACAAAAGATCTCAATTACACCACCCGTTGGTTTCTGAAATAAAATTCTTGCCTGTATCACTTTAGTATTGTTAAAGACAAGCAGGCTATTTGAAGGAATGTATTCAACGATATTCCTGTATACATCCTCTTTTATCTCGCCATTTTGATAAATCAATAATTTAGATGCATCTCTTTCCGGCAAAGGAAATGCGGCGATGCGATCATTGGGTAAATCGTAGATATAATCAGTAATAGAAATCTCTTTTGGATGCATGTACTTATTTTCAAAAGTGCCCAAAATTAGAAGTTAATTGTTTGCGGAAAAAACGATTTGAGTTGCATTTAAAATTATTTTTACTGTTTCCTTTACCAAACCTTTACCAGATGAATAAAAAGAAATTGTTCCTCCTGCCATTTGTACTGCTGTGTTTTACTGCATTTGCTCAAACATCCAAATACCAATGGAAAGAAGCGGTGTCTGCAGGATATAAATACAAGTATGTAACCAATGATCCTGCCAAAGCAAGATTTTATACATTGAAGAATGGACTTACGGTGATATTGAGCCCAACAAAAAAAGATCCCAGGGTATTTTGTTATATCGCTACCAAGGCCGGCAGCAAAACCGATCCATCTGACCATACAGGTTTAGCGCATTACCTGGAACACATGCTGTTTAAAGGCACTGATAAATTTGGTTCACTGGATTGGGCAAAAGAAAAACCCCAGTTGGATAAGATTGATGCATATTACGAGCAGTATAATCATACTACAGATAGTGCGGAAAGAAAAGCCATCTATCATTTGATCGACTCAGTTTCCGGTGTTGCTGCTAAATATGCTATCGCTAATGAGTACGATAAAATGATGAGCAGCATGGGTGCACAAAACACTAATGCATCTACTTCATTTGAACAAACCATTTATTATGATGACGTGCCGGCCAATGCAATGGACCGTTACCTGAAAGTGCAGGCAGAAAGATTTCGCAATCCCGTGCTCCGTATTTTTCATACAGAACTGGAAGCAGTGTATGAAGAAAAGAACAGAACACTGGACAACGACGGCCGAAAAGTAAATGAGAAACTCTTAGGTGAATTATTCAAAAATCATAACTACGGAAGACAAACCACTATTGGAACGGTAGAGCATTTAAAAAATCCTTCGCTTACTGCTATCCGTGAGTACTTCAACACTTATTATGTTCCCAATAATATGGGTGTGATTTTAAGTGGTGATTTTGATCCGGATGTGTTGATTAAAAAAATTGACCAGGCATTTGCTTATATGAAAAGCAAGCCGGTAAACAAATACAGCTTTGAACCGGAAGCACCCATTACGAGCCCGATTAAAAAAGAAGTAGTGGGGCCTGATGCAGAAAGTGTAACCATTGGTTTTAGATTGCCGGGTAATCAATCAAAAGATGTATTGCTGGCTGATTTGGTTGGACAAATATTAACCAATGGCAAAGCCGGCTTGATGGATTTGAATTTAGTTAAGAAACAGAAATTATTGAGAGCATCCGCATCTGCTTACACCTTGATTGATTATGGCATTTTGTTTATGCAGGGTGTACCTACACTGCAGCAGTCACTGGATGATGTGCAGGCATTGATGCTGGGTGAAATAGAAAACCTGAAAAAAGGAAATTTTGATAATGACCTGATTACTTCCATCATCAATAATCAAAAGAAAAATAAAATTTTAGCAACGGAGTCTTACAGTTCAAGGGCCGGCGATTTGGTAGATGCATTCACCTCAGAATTAGATTGGAAAGACCAGGTGGCTTATACTGACCAGCTATCAAAGCTTACCAAAAAGGATATTGTAGCATTTGCCAATAAATATTTCCAGGATAATTATGTAGTGGTATTTAAGCGCAAGGGAGAAGATAAGAATATTGTAAAAGTGGAAAAGCCAGCCATTACACCTGTTGAAACAAATGCCAAAGAGCAATCTCCTTTTGTAAAGGAAGTAAATAATATGCCAACTGCAGCTTTAAAACCGATGAGGGTTGATTACACAAAAGACCTGCAGAAAGGAAAACTGGGTAATGCCGAAGTGCTGGCTGTTCAAAATAAAGACAACAGTATTTTCCGTTTACGTTACCGGTATGATATCGGCTCATGGAATAATAAAAAACTGGGCGTAGCTGCACAATACCTGCAGTTTTTGGGTACCGGTAAAATGAGCAGTGAAGAAATTACTAAAGAGTTTTACAAAATTGCCTGCAGCTTTAATATCAATGCAGGGCCTGAATTTACCACCGTTACTATTGAAGGGTTGCAGGAAAATTTTACAAAAGCAGTTTCATTGTTTGAAAACCTGCTGGCCAATTGCAAAGCGGATGAAGATGCATTGAAAGCATTGAAATCAAGATTACAAAAAGCAAGAGCAGATGCTAAGCTGAATAAAGGTGCAATTATGAATGGTTTGGTTAACTATGCAAGGTATGGTACTAATAACCCATACAACTATACTATTAGCAATGAAGAGCTAAACAACATCAGCTCAGAAGAATTAATAGCTATACTGCATACACTAAATAACTATGCTCAAAAGATATTGTATTATGGCCCACAGCCATTACCTGTATTTACAGCTGCATTAAAACCATTGCATACAATACCAGCACAATTTACTGCTGCACCAGAAAGAGCAAAGTTTGCCTTTGCTAACCAGGATAAAAACCAGGTGCTCTTTGCAGATTATAATATGGTGCAGTCCGAGATACGCTGGATCAGGAATACCAATTTATACAATGCAGATGAGGAAGCAACCGTAGATATTTTCAATAATTATTTTGGTGGCGGTATGGGTGCGGTAGTTTTTCAAACCATCAGGGAATCAAAGGCGCTGGCTTATTCTACTTTTGCTTATTACGTAACGCCTGATAAAAAGGAAGATCCATTTTATACTTTGGCTTATGTAGGCTGCCAGGCGGATAAGTTCAATGAATCCATTGCTGCAATGAATGAGTTGTTGCAGGAATTGCCGAACCTTCCTGAAAATATTCGCCTTGCACAGGCAGGCGTAAAAAAGGATATTGAAACAGAAAGAATAATGCAGGACAATATCATCTTCAATTATTTAACTGCACAGCGCAAAGGCTTGACAGAAGATATCCGTAAGAAAAAATACCAGCAGGCTGATGCAATAGGTTATGATCAGTTAAAAGCATTTCATTCGAAGTATGTTTCTGGCAAGCCCTACACCTATTGCGTGGTAGCATCCGATAAAAAAGTAAAAGAAGAAGACTTGAAAAAGATTGGCGAAGTAAAAAAGCTTAGCCTTGAGGAGATATTTGGTTATTAAACAAATTGAATTAATAAAGAAAATGCCGTGAAATCAATCACGGCATTTTTCATTACCAAAACCTAAACTACTAATTTTTAATCAACTTAACCTGCTCTTCCGTATCTCCCGTTATAATTTTAACCACATAAGCACCGGGTTTGAGCGCTGCTATATCTACTGCTACAGTATTCTTCCCTTTTAACTGGTAGACATTATTTTGTACCAACTTTCCAGTCATATCAAATAATTGCACTGTGATCTCACCAATTGCAGATGGCAAAATGTAAACTTTATCATGCGCAGGATTTGGATACAATGCAACACTTTGCTGGCTCGCAATTAATGATTGCTGTTGATTGCTTGTTTTTGCTGCCAGCGTTAATGTAACTGTCACTGTTATCGTTTCTTCGTCATACAGCGCTGGTGAACCATTATCTGTTGCCCTTACTTTGAAAGTAAAAGTTCCTGTGGTTGTTGGCTTCCAGCTAAAACTTCCGGTGGATGAATTGATAGTGGCGCCTGAAGGAGCCCCGATTAATGAGTAGATAATTACCTGACCGGCATCGCCATCGGTTGCAGTAGCTTTGAAAGTTAGTGTACTGTCTTTCTTTATTGTTTTGTTGCCGATAGTAGCCAGCACTGGTGTGTCTGCCACCGCTGTTATATTGATCTTAACATAAGCTGCTGTGGAAGCCATGCAACCAACGCTTACATTGAAAGCAAATGAATCAACCCCGTTTGCATTTAAAGAAGGTGTATAAGTTCTTGTAGCTGCGGTACCTGATGAAACTGCTCCTTTTGCCGGCGCTTTCACAATATTAAATAACAGCGGACTTCCACCTGTTCCTGTTAAAGTAATTGACTTGGCTACATCTTCATTGGTGGTAACTGATTGTGCATTGGCAATTAAATTGTTTACCGGTGCAAGAATCAATGATCCCTGCGGACTTCCACCATCAGTGGTCAAATTAAAATGACGAAGCACTGTAAAAGAACCACCGGTTGTAATTCTAAATAAAGTTCCTACATTATTAGTGCCTCCAATGGTGGTCATACCATATAAATTACCATCGTTGCCTACCAATAAATTTCCTTTGGGTGTTTTGCCATCAGTTGGCCCGTTAAGATGACGCAATACCGTATATACACCTGCTGTAGTTAACTTAAAGATCGTACCATGGCTGTAGGAACCGCCACTGCTATTCATACCATAAAAATTACCATCAGGATGTTTTACCAATGAACCATAGGGATAATAGCCGTCTGTATTAGCGTTAAGTGTACGAACTACTGTAAACACACCTGCAGGGCTGATTTTAAAAATCCTTGCATTGTAAGACGTCATGCCATAAAAATTGCCGTCTGCACCCTGTACCAAATTACCTTCCGGGTTTGTGCCATCAGTAGCATAAGCAAGGCTACGTAAAACGGTATACGTTCCCGTTAGGCTTATTTTAAATATAGTGCCCCCTGAACTTGCACCACCACCGTAGTTCATTCCATACAGCAAACTGTCTTTGCCCTGCACCAGGCTTCCTCTTGGGTAACCTCCGTCTGTGCTGCCATTCAAATGTTTGATAACAGTAAAACTACCGGCCGAGGTTATACGAAAAATCGTTCCGTATCCGCTTGTTCCTCCTTCAGAAGTAGTTCCATAAAAATTACCATCTGTAGCCTGTATCAAACTTCCAAGCGGTACACCGCCAGAGACACTACGGTTAAAGGAGTAGAGCGTAGTGGTAACACCTGCACATATTTTAAAGATGGTACCATGGCCGTATGTACCACCGACACTGTTGGTTCCATAATAGGCACTGTCTTTAGATTTCAATAATGATTCCATGGGTGTGTTTCCGTTTTTTGCTCCATTAAAAGGTACCAGTACTGTGACTGCACCGGCAGCCGTCATTCTGAAAGTAGTGCCAAAACCATATGGCCCCCCAGTATTCAACATCGCATAAAAATTACCATCATTGCCTTTTACAAAACCGCCATTAGGTGTGCTTCCTTCTGTAGTGGGTGAAAATGAATGCAGCAGTGTAAATGCGCCAGCCGTAGTGATTTTAAATGCAGTGCCGGATGTGTATGCACCGCCTGTTCTATTTAATCCATATAAAACACCATCAGAATTTTGATACAACACTCCGTACGGATTACCGCCATCTGTTGATGCAGCAAGATTTCTTAAAACAGTGTACACGCCACCGGTAGTCATCTTGAAAATAGTTCCGTTGCTGTTGGTGCCGCCTGAATAACAGGATCCATAAATATTTCCATCGCTTCCCTGGATAATATCGCCCTGTGGATAACCGCCATCTGTTGTACCGTTAAAATGTCGCAGAACGGTAAATACAGCAGCTTTGGTAATTTTAAAAATGGTACCATATCCATAAGTGCCCCCATAATAAGTAAGCCCATACAAATTTCCATCTTTCCCTTCTACCAGGCTGCTATAGCTTTGGCCGCCATCTGTTGTTTTATTGAAATGCCGCATTACACTGAAGGAACCTGAAGTGGTAATTTTAAAAATAGTGCCATATCCATAGGTACCGCCACTGTAAGTAACGCCATATAACACGCTGTCTTTGCCCTGCACTAAATGACCTTTTGGATTAGTGCCGTCCGTTGCATAAACAAAGCTTCTCAAGACGGTGTATACACCGGCAGCTGTTAGTTTAAATATTGTTCCATAACCATTAGCGCCACCGGTATTGGTCATGCCATAAAAATTGCCATCAAAGCCCTTGATTAATTCACCGGTAGGTGTGCCGCCATCCGTTGATCCGTTCAGGTGGCGAATAATAGTAACTGTACCTGAGGATGTCATTTTAAAAATGGTTCCATAGCCGTAAGTGCCGCCGGTATTGGTCATACCATAAAATAGTCCGTCACTGTTTTTGTATAAATCACCGTTGGGATATTTACCCCAGTCTTCAAATCCCTTGATGATATTGAACCCTGTGCCATCTGTTTTTACGGTGAAGGCGGTGCCTTTACCATCAGCGCCACCGTTTGATGTAAGACCTGTGAGTACATTTTGTGCATGTGTATTTATGCTGCAGAAAAGAATTACGGCAAGCGCAATTTTTTTAATTGATGAAATCGTCTGCTTTGTTGTAGAGATTTTTTTCATGACTAGACAATTGATTTGACTGCAAATATTGACTCTACGCACTATCAATTAAAGAATGGAAAGTATGAACTGGCGAAAGCAGTGTATGAGATAGACAGAATTTATTATGAAAACAATTATGCAATTATCTTAATAAGAATTAAAACTGTATTTTTATTTTAACCATCACTCAAAACTATGCTTGCTAAACCTTCTCTTTTTGCTGCGCCTGTTATCGCATGTATTTTATTAAGCTGCAACTACAGCAAAACAAATAATCATACCGGCAATAATCTTTTTGAATTCAACGATGATATAGAAACAAGATGGAGCAGTCCTGAAAACAAAAATGGTGTAAAGGGACAGGGTGGTAAAGAAAACAATACTGCTAAAGGTCATGCATTTGACTCTATTCCAGCAGGTGCAACTTATACTTTGCTTGACATAAAAGACCAGGGAATCATCAACAGGATTTGGATTACGATAAGAGACAGGAGTCCTCAAATGCTGCGTGGGCTTACCTTAGAAATGTATTGGGATGGAGCAGATAAGCCTGCGGTATCAGTTCCTTTTGGGGATTTTTTTAGTGTGGGATTAGGCCAGGCTACTGCATTTCAAAATGCATTATTCGCCAATGCGGAAGGAAGATCATTCAATTGTTTTATACCAATGCCATTTAAAACTGGTGCAAAAATCCAGGTGGTAAATGAATCCGGCCTACGGCAGGAAAATATCTTTTTTGATATTGATTATAGTTTGATCAAAGAATGGAAAGATGAGTACCTCTATTTCCATGCCTACTGGCAAAGAGATACGGCTACCAAACTGGCGCAGGATTTTGAAATACTACCTCAACTGGAAGGCAAAGGAAGATTTCTTGGCACCAATGTGGGTGTTGCTGCAAATACTGCTTATCGTAAATCATGGTTTGGAGAGGGCGAAGTAAAAATTTACCTGGATGATGATAAAATTTATCCAACATTAAACGGCACCGGCACAGAAGATTATATTGGTACTGCATGGGGGCAGGGAAAATTTATTAATCAATATACCGGCTGCAGTGTTGCTGATGATAGTTTATTACAGTGGTCATTCTATCGTTTCCATATACCAGACCCTGTTGTATTCAGAACCGGCTGCCGTGTTACGATACAGCAACTGGGTGGTGATAATACAGACAGCGTGGCCACTTACCAGCGGGAAGGCACGCCATTGATACCCATTGCTAATATTGATGAAAAGCAGCAGTACAATTATTATAAAAAAGATAGTCTTGTAAACCTGAATACCTCATCTACACCACGTGGCTGGACAAATTTTTACAGGAGTGATGATGTATCTGCTGTTGCTTACTTTTACCTGGATAAGCCAGTGAATAATCTAAAGCCATTGCAGCCTGCTGCAATAAGAACAGCAAAGCTGAGGTTTAGGAAATAGACTATCTATACAAAGAAGAGAATAGTTGTATCCAAGTTCAAACTTGTGGCTTAATCTTAAATCAGCTCTTATGATATTGGTATCCGAAACTTTTCAGCTTTTATAAACTGTATAAGCCTTCAGCTTCCCGTCTTATCATATTTCCGGCAAAACAAAAATTCCGGCATGGAAATACCGGAATTAACTTAAACTACGATTAATAAAAATTGTTGCTTATCGAAAACAACTGCTAAAACTCATTGCTTAATCCGAAAATCGGTTTTCTTGTTTTCCATTTTCCTCTTGTAAAGTCAGGTATTTTTTGCAGTGTACCACCTGTAGCAATCGATTGCTCACTTAACGGTGTAATAGCATACCAGGTAGCCAAATCATACACATCCAGTGGATACTCAGCGCCACGTTTGATGCTTTCTATAAAAGCATTATCAACAAAAAAGTCCATACCACCATGACCTGAATTCTCAGATTCTTTAGCAAATTTTTTCCATAAAGGATGGTCATACTCTTCCATGTACTTACCAGGGTTTTCCCACTCATCATAAGGACTTTTGCCTTCAATGTATAGTAAACCTTTATCTGGTTCACCTGCATGTGAATCCTGCCATAAACCATCGGTGCCCTGCACACGAAAACCTAAATTGTAAGAACGAGGTGAAGACGTATCCAGCGTTAATAAAATGGTTTCACCATTGGCGGTTTGAATTTGGGTGTTTACAATATCACCCTGTTTAAATTTAATTTTTGCATTGGGATGATTGGGTCCGCCTTTTGGATGCTTTGCCACATAGCGGTTCAGTCCACGTGCTTTGGTAGCCACAGAAGAAAGCGCTGTTAAACGATTGCCCCTGTTTACATCAATCATTGTACTTACCGGGCCGAGGCCATGTGTAGGATAATTTTCACCATTGCGGTTTACATAGTGATTGGTACGCCACTTGGCTTCACTAAAACCCTTTGCACCAAACTCTACACCGCTATTATAAGGCGTTACACCATCATTAAACAATACACCACGTAAATCATGCTGGTAGCCACCCTGCAGGTGCAGCAGTTCACCAAACATACCTTTCTTCACCATGTTGTGTACCGCCATGATGTCCCTGCGGTAGCAAACATTCTCCAATGGCATGATGGGTACTTTTGTCTTTTCATGTGTGTTTACAAAATCCCAGCAGTCCTGCAGTTTAATAGCGCCACATACTTCCATGCCCACTATCTTACCTGCATTCATTGCGTCTATGCCATGGGGTAAGTGCCACTCCCAGGGAGAAGCTACTATCACAGCGTCAATATCATCACGCTTTAATAAATTCTGATAATCTTTTGGACCGTTTGTATATTCTACCGGCGATTTCTTTCCGTATTTCTTTACCAGTTCCTGCGCCATGCCCATCATTCTTTTATCAGGATCAGCCATTGCAATCACTTCCACATCACTCCGTTTCAGCATTTCTTCCAAATGTGTTTGGCCACGTAAGCCTACGGCAATCATACCAAGGCGTACCTTCTCTTTTTTAATGCTGTGATAGGCTTTCATCGCCTGTGGCAAAAACATAAACCCTGCGCTGGTAAGAGCAGCGTCTCTTAAAAATGCCCTGCGGTGGAGAGAACTCTTCATATTACAATATTGATTTTGTATCTCAAATGTATCAATTGCTTTGGTTGATTGGCAGCGCAAACGTTTGACGAAAATTAAGAGCGAGTAAAGGTTTCAGCGATTGACTAACTTGAAATTGGTTTATATTACTAAGAAAGCAGGATAGGTTACAGGGCTTTATTATTCAATTGAAAGTATAGTAAATACTCCTTCGACTTACTCAAAAAATGATTGCCGGAGTTATCGCCATCAACACTTTTATGTGTTAAATATATCAGTTTACCATCTTCAAAATATAAGTTTGGCTGTAGTGTTGTTCCTGTTGACCTATCAATAACTGCAACTTTTATTAATTTTTCCGCTTGATAGAAATACTTGATACTAACAAATGGTTTCAGCAACTGGTAATGCACAAATGAAAGTCTTTGACTACTGTTTGATCGGTAGAATTTAATAACGTAAGGATGGATTGAAAGAGAAGAAGAATCTATGGTAATTTCATTTTGGCAGTTGGATGCAGCTTCCAGACCATAGCATAGCTTGTCAATCATAGATACTCTTTCATGTTGCTGAGCCGATAGGGTGCAGTTAAAGAGTAAAAGGAAAACCAGTGATGCCAATAATTTCATTGCCACCAACATTTTAATTTGTTACAAAATAAGGCAGCCTGTTAATCGGTACATCTATCTCCACCTTTGTTCCACCCCTATATATTTTTCCATCATCTGCCAACCATTTGCCTTTGCTGAGTTTTGGAAAGACAACTGTCCTGGTAGTCTGATTACTTACCATTGGTGCAACCAGAATGTTATCGCCTAACATGAATTGATCATTCACTGCCGCAAGGCCCTGGTTAGGAAAAACATACTCCAATGTTTTTACAATTGGCTCGCCTGTAGTTGCTGATGTCCTTGCTAACTGCATAATAACAGGAATAAATTTATTTCTTGTATCAATTGCCTTTTTAACTGCTGCAAAATGTACACTGTCAAGCACACGCCATGGTGCAACAGAAAATTGCATCATAGGCATCATTGCATGTATCTGTGCAGAACGCACAATCAAATCCTGGTCAAGATTATTTTTTTCTCCAAAAAAAGAATTGATCTCTCCACCACCAATCATATCAGGGCAGGTGAAGGTATAACCAACGAGTCCCTGTAATAAAATATCAGGGATCAATGTTTTCATATCATCCCAGCTGTGGCCCTTGTCTCTCAGACGCTGCACCAGTGGTTGTCCGCCCATCTTCCAACTCACCCTGTATTCATTCAAAGGATATTTTAAACCAATGGCTGCGAACAAAAGGCTGTGTTCATTAGGCGTTATTTTTTTCATCGCAGTCATGTACGATGGATAGTATTCAAAATCGCCGGCATCTATTTTAAATCCGTCTACACCGTAGGCCTGTTGCACAAAGTCTAATTTGCTCTGAAACCATTCCACTGCTGCAGGATTGCTAAAATCCAATTCAGCAGAAAAACCATTCCACCATTTTATTAATAACGACTCGTTGTTATTTCGGCTGTCTTTTAGCAAGGCACCTTTCCCTTCCAACTCACGGTACTCCTTACTGTCTGCACTTACAAATGGACACACCCACACCATTACTTTAAAACCCATTGCATGCAATTCATCCATCATCTGTTTTGGTGCAGGAAATGTTTTTGGATTAAAATCCCATACGCCATAATCTGTTTGCCAGGTATCATCAATCATCAGCACGCCGGGTTTAAAACCATTATTAATAATAGCATGTGCATATTTTAAAACGTCCTGCTGGTTCTGATTGTAATTGAGTTCAATCCAGGTATTGTATTGCGGCATGGCTATTAAGGCAGTGTCTGGCATTTTACCGCTGGCGGCAAAATATTTATTGCGTACGTATTGCTGCACTTCTTTTAATGTATTACCAACACTACCTGTATCAATACCTGAACCAATCACCTTAATGACGCCATTTTCAATGGAGAATTTGAAAGGCTCTTCACTCCAGATAAATCTTCCTTTGCTTGAAAGCAGCAATGGTGTAGCCTGGTTTCCTTCATTATTGCCGAGCAAGTCATTGCTGTATTTAGTGGCAGCAGTAAAAGGCATTAACTGCCCATGATTGATGATACCTACCCACCAGTTTTCATTTTGTTGTATGTTGATGGTGATGGTTTGAGCATGGATGTTTATTACAATCGCTATAAGGTAAAAAAGGAAGATAATTTTTTTCATGATGAATAGTGCCGATGGATTGATGGCATGACAAACTTAGGAAAGAATGGAGAAGACTGGGAGTGCAAGCGGTTGCGAAGGTTTAAGCTAATACATAGCTAAATAATGATATGCAGTAGAAGTGAGTGACCAACGATGATGCCGCAAGGTCCACTGCCCGGAACCAAAAAAATCTTTCTAAAAACCAACGCAAACGTTTGCCCCTCATAATTCAAATACTCTTCGTATTTTCCACCATCAACCAAAACTGAAACACATGCAGTCAAAACAAAACAACAATTACGCAATCATCATCATTGGAATTTTATTTTTTGTATTTGGTTTTGTTACCTGGCTTAATGGTACATTGATACCGTTTTTAAAACTGGCCTGCCAGCTGCAAAATGACGTGCAGGCTTTCTTTGTTACCACGGCGTTTTACATGGCTTATTTCTTCCTGGCTTTGCCATCTTCTTTGATACTGAAAAAAACAGGATTTAAAAACGGCATGGCACTGGGCCTTGTAGTAATGGCAGTGGGTTCTCTCATATTTGTGCCTGCTGCCAATGCAAGAAGTTTTAGTTTGTTTCTTACCGGTTTGTTTGTGCAGGGCATGGGCCTTGCGCTGCTGCAAACCGCCTCCAACCCATACATCAGTATTGTGGGGCCTATTGAAAGCGCTGCCAAACGCATCAGCATCATGGGCATCTGTAATAAAGTAGCCGGCATATTAAGCCCCATCATTTTGGGTGCACTGGTTTTAAAAAATGCTACGGCCATTGAAGAGAAAGTAAAGACCGCTACTGATGAAGCATCCAAAACAGAACTGCTGAATGAACTGGCTTCAAGGGTGATTACACCTTATATTATAATTGCGGTGGTATTGGTATTGCTGGCAGTAATGATCAACCGTTCTTCGCTGCCAGAAATTGATATTGATAAAGAAGATACCAGTGCTGATGCTGCCCCCGCTAAAACAAGCATCTTTCAATATTCTCACCTGGTACTGGGTGTGCTTTGTCTCTTTTTATACGTAGGTGTGGAAGTGCTGGCGGGTGATGCCATTGGCGCATTTGGAAGAGAGCAAGGTATGCCGCTGGATG